>JAZRKZ010000103.1:0-2772 GCA_045646565.1 Lachnospiraceae bacterium | reverse complement strand
ACCTTGACGGCTATAAGAAATGGGAGAACAAGTCCATCCACGTTTCGCCGGCGAATTAAGGAGGCCTTGCCGTGGACTTTCGAAGCAACTCATTCGTCGTAGATGCTTTCGAGTTCACTTCTGCGTATGATGACCGTGACGGACCATATTGGTTCGCAAAGGCCGTCAATGATGAGAAGATCTTCATCGACAGCCGGATCAATGACGGGGCAAATTACATCTACGGCTTTACGCTGTATACGGATCGTGGACGTATTAAGGGTCGATGCGGCGACTATGTTATACATCTTCCGTCCGGAGAGATAACCGTGATATCAAAGAAACTGTTCCAGACGCTTTTCAGGAGGAACAGATAAGAACTTTCCAGCAGGTAAGGACATAAATGTCCCTGCCATTGCTCTTATTTGACCTACGGAAGGAATAAAAGAAAGGAGGAGGTGAGTGGATGCGGAGTACACGAACACTGCTCAGAGGTCCGACGGATAAGTTCTGAAGGAGGTGATCCTACTATCTCCCAGCCATGAGGGTAAGAATGGCACGTAACCAGTACATTGGGAAATGGGTTTCATTTCCAGTGCTAAATCACATATATAAGTTTTCACGGCAGGAAGAGGGCTCTTTGAAGCCCTCTTTTTGATTGTCCCGGGTAAGACGTTTAAACTGCCAAGCGCCAGCTGGACGGTGTTCATGTCCAGATAGCCATGACGGAGTAGACCGTCGTTTAAATTAAATCTAGCGAAAGAGGAGAAACACTATGGCATACGAATATTTGAGGAAACTGTGGGGAGAAGCTAAGGAAGGCGAAGCGCCGAAGGCTATGACAGCTGATGAATTCGTCGCTGCCCTTACGGCAGACAAGACGATCAATGTCGTCGATCTGAAGGCCGGAGGATATGTCGCTCAGGAGAAGTTCAACAGGGAGAAGACGCGCGCCGATGGGCTTGCGGAGCAGCTCACCGAGGCGAACGGAAAGCTCCAGAGCTTTGAAAAGGACGGAGTCACGCTCGATTCTGTCCGCAAGGAAGCTGCAGACTGGAAGAAAAAATATGAGACAGACACCAAGGCTCTCAACGACAAGCTTACGGCTCAGGAGAGAGACCATCTCATTGACCAGTATCTCAACGGGACAGAGTTCACATCGTCACTGGCAAGGAAGGGGATCCGCGATCTGCTTTCTGCAGAGCAGGGCCTGACTGTCAAGGATGGTGCTCTGGTCGGTGCTGATGACCTCATGAAAGGATTCCGCAAGACATACGCTGACGCTTTTAAGGCGGCAGATCCGGCACCTGCGGAAGAACCGAAACCGGCACAGACCCCGGCAGCAAATCAGCTTCCGTATTTCTCGCAGTTCAACCCAATGAATTCGAACAACACACCGCCCCCGAAGGGCAAGGTAATGACACTTGCAGAGGTGATGGCGTACAAGAACGCCCATCCCGATGCTGACGTTGGAGCACTCCTCAGTGGGAATAAATGATGCTCCACATCGATTTTTAAGGAGGACAATAAACTATGCCTGGTTTATTCGATAAGAAATTCTGGAATGACGAAGTATTCCAGAAATATCTCGAAACAATTCCGAACACCCGGATGAACATGCTGCTCAAATCTGGCGCAATTGTCCAGCATCCGGAATACGCCAACGTCCTGAAGGATCAGGTCGGCGGCAACTATATTAAGTCACCGATCTCCGGCCGTATCGGCGGTGCTCCGGTCAACTATGACGGACAGACCAACATAACGGCATCAAACATGGATACTTACATGCAGGGCAAAGTCGTTGTCGGCCGCGCCAAGGCATGGAGCGAGAGAGACTTCTCTTTTGATATCACTGGCGGAGTCGACTTCCTTGCACAGGCAGCCGGCCAGGTCCATGAATACTGGGATGATGTAGATCAGGATACCCTTATCAAGATCTTCGCAGGTATATTCGCGATGACTGGTACCGGAAACGTCGATTTTGTCAATAATCACATGTATGATGCGACGGCTGTCACGAACTCCGAAGGAAAGGTCGGCCACCTTGACGGCACGACGCTCAACACCGGTATGCAGAAGGCATGCGGAGATCAGAAAGCAGCATTTTCCCTTGCGATCATGCACTCAGTCGTAGCTACGAACCTTGAGAACCTCAAGATCCTCACCTATGCGAAGTACAATGATGCGGATGGCATCCAGAGAGATACGTCGCTTGCAACGGTCAACGGCCGTCTTGTCATGATCGATGATGGTGTTCCGGTAGACACTTCCGGACAGGCTCCGGTCTACTCTACCTTCGTCCTTGGCCGCGGCGCGATCGAATACTGCAACTGCGGTGCGAAAGTCCCGTCCGAAGTCGATCGTGACCCGAAGACCAATGGCGGCGAGGATCTGCTGTATACCCGCCAGCGTAAGATGTGGGTGCCGCGCGGCATCTCCTACACGATGGCGAGCCAGGCGACGGCATCCCCGACAGATGCGGAACTGGCTACCGGCTCCAACTGGGAGCTGGTCAAGAACGGGGCCGGCAATGCATTCTATCCGCATAAGATGATCCCGATTGGACTGATCAAGTCACTGGGCTGATGCCATGGATAAACCTTATGCTGACTATGCGTACTATACAGGAAGTTACTTCGGATCATCCATTCCTGAGGCGTCCTGGCCGGAATGGTCGCGTAAAGCCAGCATGAGGGTCGAATATCTGACATTCGGGAGGACCGGTAAGCTTTCGGCATCCGTCCTTCCGGATGCTGTGTTCGATGCCGTGTGCTGCGCAGCAAGTCGGAGGCC
>JAZRKZ010000102.1:0-3279 GCA_045646565.1 Lachnospiraceae bacterium | reverse complement strand
TAAGGTCGCAGCCGACCAGGAACTCCTCCAGCCGGTGATAGGTGACCGGATTTCGGGCAAGACCCCGATAGAGCGCAAGATGCTTCGCGTCGTCCCCCGTAAAGAGGCCCGCAAATGAACTGCTGGTGAAAAGACGGAAGGCTTCCTCATAGTTCTCCCTTGCAAGATCCGCGAACGCGGCAAGATCTCTGATCTCACCTTCGGACGATTTCACGTACCCCCCGCGGATATCGACATGGACAGGAATCGTGTATTCACCGAGATTGGTCGACAGCAGAATACTCCCGGTCACGGTGTCGCCGTCCGAAAGTCCGGTGACATCGACGCCGTAGATAAGACTACAAGTCATGCCCGAAAACTTTTCCAGTTCCGGCACGATCCTGGCTTCTGAGACAGAGATGAAACCTCTGACTTTCCGCCCGTTCGTCGTCTCAACTGTTATTTTTCCTCTGATGTTCTCGCCGACGTTGGTCCTCGCCTCGATCCTCTCCTCTGAAAGGAGAAGGGAGGGGGCGGATTCTTCGAACCATTCGCCGGGATCTTGCAGTGTCCACTTCATAGTATGCTCCTTTAATCCCAGTCAAACAGTGATATCTGGTTCGTCTCCGGAATATCTCCGAGAATTCCCAGTGTGTCGAACAGGTTAATGAGTGTTTGCGACGCTTTTGTGCGCTGACGGAAATCATCCTTCGACAGGAACGGCCCGTGCGAAGCCGCCTCCTCGATCGCCACCGCGACTGCGTCGCCGAGACCGGAGATCGATTTGATGGACGGCATCAGTTTTCCGTCAATGATGGTGAAATCTCTGGCTTTCGCCCTGAAGAGGTCCAGTTTATGGAACTCGTAGCCTCTCGCGTACATTTCACGGACGATCAGTGAATCCTTGAGAAGTTCTTCCTCTTTCGGCGTCTTCTCCGGTTTCGCCTCGATCTCCTTCATGTTCTCCTCGAACAGCTCTCTTCCCCGGCCCATGAGGACATAATCAAATGTCGTCACCCGGATCGAGAACATAGCCGCGTAGTAGGCAAGCGGATAATTGATTTTATAGTAGGCGATGCGGAACGCGTTCATGACATAAGCCGCCGCATGCGCTTTCGGGAACATGTATTTGATGCGTTTGCAGGACTCGATGTACCAGTCCGACACGCCGTGCTGCCGCATTTCCGCCTCCTGCTCGGGCCGGAGACCCTTGCCCTTTCGGACAGCCTCCATAATCTTGAAGGAATGCTCCGGCTCGACTCCCCAGGCGATAAGGTTCAGCATGATGTCGTCTCTCGTGCAGATGGCGGTGCCCAGCGTGCAGTCGCCGTTCTTGATGAAATACTGGGCGTTGTCGAGCCAAACGTTGGTGCCGTGAGACAGACCGGAAATACGGATGAGCTCGGAGAGCGTTCTCGGTTTTGTGTCGCGGAGCATGCCCATGACGAAGCTGGTTCCGAACTCGGGGATGCCCAGTGTGCCGAGATCGATATCGCCCAGATCTCCCTTTTTGATACCCAGTGCGTCAAGGCCCGTAAAAAGGCTCAGCACGCCCGGATCGTCGAGCGGAACGACGAGCGGGTCGGTCCCTGTGAGGTCCTGCAGCATACGGATGATCGTCGGATCATCGTGCCCGAGTATATCGAGCTTCAGCAGATTCGAATCGATCGAATGATAGTCAAAGTGTGTCGTGATGATGTCGGACGTTGTGTCATTTGCAGGATGCTGGACCGGGGTGAACCAGTTGATGTCCATGCCCTTCGGAAGGACGATAACGCCTCCCGGGTGCTGGCCCGTTGTCCTGCGGACGCCCGTACAGCCCTGCGCGAGCCGCTCCAGCTCACAGGGCCGTTTCGAAAGTCCCTTATCCTCAAAATAATGCATCGCGAGACCGTAAGCAGTCTTGTCCGCGACCGTGCCGATCGTGCCGGCCTTGAAGGTCTGGCCTTTACCGAAAATGACTTCCGTGTAAGCCTGCGCGACGCCCTGCTCATCGCCGGAAAAGTTGAGGTCGATGTCCGGTTCCTTGTCGCCCTTGAAGCCGAGGAAGGTCTCGAACGGAATGTCAAAGCCCAGCTTATGCAGCTTATGGCCGCAGACCGGACAGTCTTTATCCGGCATGTCGGCGCCGCAGCGGCCGCCGTAACTTCTGACTTCCTCGGAGTCGAAATCCACATAGTGACATTCGGGGCAGAGATAATGCGGCGGAAGCGGGTTCACCTCGGTGATATTGGCCATGGTCGCAGCCAGAGACGATCCGACGGACCCGCGGGATCCGACCAGATAACCGTCGTCGTTGGATTTCTTGACCAGCCTCTGCGCGATGATATACATGACGGCGTAACCGTTCGATATGATGGACGTCAGCTCCTTGCTAAGACGGCTCCTCACCTGCTCCGGGATATTCTCGCCGTAGATCTTCCGGGCTGTCGCATAGCACATCTCTTCGAGCTCCTTGTCAGAGTTCTCAATGACCGGCGGACACTTTTTCGGATGGATCGGCGATATTTGCTCGATCCAGCCCGCAACCTTGTTGGTGTTCGTCACGACGACTTCATAAGCCTTCTTCTCGCCGAGGTAGGCGAACTCTTCCAGCATCTCTTCCGTCGTGTGCAGATAGAGCGGCGGCTGGCCTTCGTCCTTAAAGCCGTGACTCGACTGAATGATCGTCCTGTAGATCGCGTCCTCCGGGTTCAGGAAATGCACGTCGCAGGTAGCCACGACCGGCTTGCCGAAATCCTCGCCCAGCTTCACGATCTTTTTGTTGATCTCGCGGAGCTCGTCAAAGCTTCGAACTCCCCGAATATGATCGCGAACGATATACTCGTTATTGCCCACCGGCTGCACTTCCAGATAGTCGTAGAAACGGACGATCTTCGCGATCTGCGAGGCGGGCTTCTCCTCAAAGATGGCCTTGTACAGTTCTCCCGCCGAGCAGGCCGAACCGATGACAAGCCCTTCGCGGTACTTTATGAGCAGCGAGCGCGGGATACGCGGACGCTTCTTGAAATAACGCAGGTGGGATTCGGAGACCAGTGTATAAAGGTTCCTCCGCCCCTGCTCGTTCTTCGCAAGAATAATAATGTGATAGTAGGGCAGATTGCGGATGCGCTCGTCCGAGACCATGCCCCTTTCGTTGAGGTCCGCATATGTCAGAACGCCCTGCTTCTTCATGGCGTCCATGAGCTGCATCTCAATGCGGGCCAGGGCTTCCGCGCGGTCTCCCGCCCTGTGCGGGTTCGCGCAGGGAATCTTGAAGGCTTTGGTCAGCTTTTCAAATGTTCCCCGGCTGACCTGCGG
>JAZRKZ010000101.1:0-2597 GCA_045646565.1 Lachnospiraceae bacterium | reverse complement strand
AACGGCAAGACAACGACGACGTCTCTTCTCGGCGAGATCATGAAGAACGCAGGCTACGACACGTTCGTCGTCGGCAATATCGGCAACGCCTATACGGACGCGGCTCTTGCGACGCAGGAGGATTCCGTGCTCGTCGCTGAGCTGTCAAGCTTCCAGCTCGAGACCACGCATCTTTTCCATCCGGTCGTATCCGCTATTTTAAATATCACGCCGGATCATCTGAACAGACATCACACGATGAAGGAGTACATCCGCTGCAAGGAGATCATCACGCAGAACCAGACAAAAGATGATGTCTGTGTGCTGAATTATGAGGATGAGGAACTTCTTGGATTTGCGCGTGTCTGCCCTGCAGACGTCTTCTTCTTCTCTTCAGCAAGAAGGATCGAGAACGGCATCTATCTTGACGGCACGAACATTGTGATCACCCGCGGCGGCAGGGACCGCATCCTTCTCGATGTGAGAGAACTGCAGCTTATCGGCGTCCACAACTTTGAAAATGTGATGGCGGCGGCCGCAATGGCTCTTACTTACGGCGTACCGGAGGAGAGCATACGCGCGACCTGTATCGCTTTTAAGCCGGTCGCTCACCGGATCGAGTTCTCCGGCGTAAAGAACGGCGTCCGCTGGTATAATGATTCCAAGGGAACAAATCCGGATGCGGCGATCCGCGGGATCCGTGCGATGATGTGGCCGACGCTGCTCATAGCGGGCGGCTACGACAAAGGCTCCGATTACAGGGACTGGATCCGCTCTTTCGAGGGCAGGGTCAAGTGGCTGGTCCTTGAGGGAAAGACGAAATACGATATCCGCGACGCGGCGCTTTCGGTCGGTTTCCCGGAGGAGAAGATCGTGGTCCTTGAGAATATGAACGAGGCGATGGATTTCTGCAGAGATCATGCGGAGCCCGGCGACGCGGTGCTCCTGTCTCCGGCCTGCGCGTCCTGGGGCGAGTTCCCGAACTACGAGGTACGAGGAGATATTTTCAAGCAATATGTCAGGGAAAAGGCGTAGAAGAAGGAAACGTTATATAAGGTACATTCTTCGGTTATTGGTTATGGCGCTCTTAATGAGCGCCGCCTTTGTATGCCTTTTTATGTTCAGGCTGTCTGAAGCGGAGGTGACGGGCAACTACCATGTGTCGAAGGAGGAGGTCACTGCCCTGGTGAACAGGGGTCCTTTTAAGGACAACACACTGTTCCTCAGTCTTTTCTTCAATGACAGGAAGGTGAGGGGCAGTTCGTTCATCGACAAGGTGGATGTCTCTTATGTCAAGCACGACGCCGTGAGCATCCGCGTGTACGAAAAGAATCTCGTCGGCTACGTGAAGTATAAGAACAGCTACTGGTATTTTGACCGCGAGGGCAGAGTACTTGTGGAATCCCTCTATAAAGAGAGCGAGTACAAGGCTCTCGCGCGTGGGGAAAAGCTTCCGTGGGTACTGGAGGATGCCGGGACGGCTGAGTTAAAGGCAGCCGGGCCGGACGCCGACAGTACAGCTGCGTTAAATGCAGCGGACGGGGAAAAGCAGCTGGCGGTCGTCCGTGAACCTTCGGTATACCTGACGGACGACGAGGAGTACATAGAGCCGGAAACGGAGGAATATGAGTACTCGGAGAATGAGGAGTATTCAGAAGATGAAAACGAGTATTCGGAAGATAATGACGAAGTGATCCTCATAGAGCCGGAACTGATTGAGGAGGCAGCGCCGACGCCGATCCCGCCCGAGGAGTATCCGACGGTGCAGGGAACGCCGATTCCTCCTCAGGAAGAGTATGTAAAGGAATATAAGTCCGAGGATACATTTGCAGAGAACTATATCCCGGAAATTACAGGCCTTCGCTTTACGGAAGCCGTCGTCGGCGAGAAGCTTCCGGTGAGATACTCGCTGATCTACGCCGCGCTTGACGCGCTGAAGACATTTGCCGAAACATACGGCATATTCCCGACTTCTGTGGATATCTCGGGCACAGGAGATCTGCAGATCCACTTTAACGATGTGACGGTCAATCTGGGGACTGGAGAGCATATTGAGAGGCGGCTGGCAGTGCTGAGACAGATCCTCGATGAGCTTTTAGGCCGCTCCGGAACGATGCATCTTGAGAATTATGACGGAACGGAAAGTCGTCTGATTTTTTCAAAAAGTGAAAAAAATTCTTGATAAATGCACTTAAAGACTATATGATTGTTAAAGGTGTTACCATGTAAAAGTATTCTAATCTTAGTATAGAGTAGCAAATAAAAGACTTGCTGCGATAGCGGTCAAAAGGAGGAACTGTTTTGTTAGAGATCACAACCAATGAAGCTGAATCTGCTGCACGTATAATTGTAGTTGGTGTAGGCGGTGCCGGTAATAACGCCGTGAACCGCATGGTCGACGAAGCAATCGGCGGAGTTGAATTTGTAGGAATTAATACAGATAAGCAGGCGCTTAATATGTGCAAGGCTCCGACTGTTGTTCAAATCGGTGAAAAAGTCACCAAGGGTCTTGGTGCCGGGGCTAAGCCGGAAGTCGGCGAGCAGGCAGCAACAGAGAGTACAGATGAAATTAAGCAGGTCCTTCAGGGCGCTGATATGGTGTTCGTTACATGCGGTAT
>JAZRKZ010000100.1:0-4182 GCA_045646565.1 Lachnospiraceae bacterium | reverse complement strand
AGATTCCTCTTAAAAGAAGAGGAGGAAAATGACGCGGATGCCATGCGTCACAGCTATCGTGAAGAGCAGACACTCATGCAGGCTGTCAGAGAGGGACGAACGAAGGATGCTGTCCGCATCGCAGAGCAACTGGACCTGGACAGCGGCCGGCTCTCTGAAGTTGGCGTCCGACATCGCAGAAATCTTGGCATTATCGGTATCTCGCTGTGCGCACGCGCGGCGATAGAAGGAGGGCTTGCTCCTGAAACCGCATACCGTATAAGCGGGTATTATATCCAAAAATGTGATGCAGCCCAGACAGAGACATATCTGCTGCAGCTTCGCAACAGTGCAATTGAGGATCTGACGGAGCGGGTAGCCGAAAAACTAAGTAAACCCAGGGTCTCTAATTACATTGAGCAGAGTCGGGATTATGTGAGAAAGCATTACCGCGAGAAGATATATCTTGAGGACGTCGCCGAGGCTCTGTGTATCAGTCCCACATATCTGTCCCGTCTTTTTAAAAGAGAGACCGGCCAGAACTTTCAGGACTATATCAATGAGGTAAGGGTGGACAGGGCAGCCAACCTGCTGAAGTATTCGGAGATGAGTCTGTCGGAGATTTCACAGTATGTTAACTTTCCGAACCAAAGTTATTTTGGAAAGATCTTCAAAAAGTATAAAAATATGACACCGCGAACTTACAGAGATTTCAATAAGCCGGCGGAGTTCAAAGAGTAAGTGCAGGAAGCATAGGAGGATGATTATGAAGACAAAGTATCATTTTAACGTCCCGGATCAGAAAAGAGTCAGGATGATCGTACATACGGATTGCAAGAACGAAGCGGATGACCAATATGCGCTTGTCCACCACCTTTTGACACCGAAGTTCATTGTCAGGGGGATTGTTGCCGGCCATTTCGATTTAGGTGGGAAGATGTATAAGAGCGGCCGCTCGGCGACTGCCAGCCTCGAGGAAATTGATAAAATTCTCGACCTTATGGATGCTCGGGAATATCCTTCCTTCCTCGGTTCACAACTGCCCATGCCTGATGAGCATACACCGATGGATTCCGCCGGTGCCCGTTTCATCATAGAGGAAGCCATGCGTGATGATCCTCATCCGCTGTACATCGCCTGCCAGGGGGCGGTGACAGATATCGCATCCGCTCTCCTTATGGAGCCCGCAATCGCGAAACGGATGACAGCTGTCTGGATCGGCGGCGGGGCTTATCCAAACGGTGGATTTGAATTCAATGTACAGCAGGATATTGCTGCAGCCAATGTGCTGATGAAGTCTGAGATGCCAATCTGGCAGATTCCCGCTGACGTGTACAGGCAGATGTCCGTCTCTCTGAGCGAACTTCAGCTTAATGTAGAGCCCTGCGGAGCTATCGGCAAATATCTTTTTGACCAGATGCTCGAAGTTAACGAAGATGCGGCAGATATTCCTTTCTGGCCGAACGGAGAGACCTGGGGGCTCGGCGACAGCCCTAGCATCGGCGTGTTTCTGGAAGATCCTAACAATGCGGATTTCTTTGATGAGATAGAAGCCCCCTCCATCGACTACAATGACTTGACATATCACTATGACGAGCCCCATCGGAAGATCCGCGTCTTCAAACATATAAACCCCAGACTGATTCTGGATGATATGTTCGCAAAGATCAAAATCAATTTCGGTTAACTGCAGTTTAGCGCTGCTGACACATCAGGTAACAGTTCAGACAGGAGAGATAAGCGATGAGGGAAGCAAAACCCATTATGGTTTTTAAGGTGTATGCAGATAATAAGGACGTTTCGAACCTGGAGTGCCCCTACGGCGCAGTGACCATGATTCCTTTCCGGGCAACAATCGAGTCAGAGCTTTTTACAGGTGAAACGCTGCCCGGCGCAGTCGACGTGCAGATCGAAAATCCCGGTATGAGCCGCAATATGTGTGCCAAGTATATGTTCAAGGGGACAGATAAAGACGGTAACCCCTGTCAGCTCTTCGTAAAGAACGACAGCTACCTTGCTCCGATCATGAGAAATGAGCCGTATTTTGACGGCTGTCCGACGTTCCTGACGGACAGCCCCGTCTTAGGCGAGTATCTCTGCGCTCAGCATTTCCGCTCCGAAGTGCAGGGAGCAGAATGGGGTGTGGAAATCAGGATTTATGACGTTCTTCTCCGTTGAACGAAGTCTCGCACGAACTCCAAAAATCACGTAACTACATCAGATGCCAATATTGGCAATAAGACCCGGACTTTTCAAAGCCCGGGTCATTGTTAAGAGAAATCCTGCTGCGTTAACGGATTCCATTCGATGAAAAAGACTGCCGCACTGAAGCGACAGCCTTTTCTTATTTCACGATATGTATACCTTCCGGCGCCTCCACACAAAGGTCCAGTCTCTCTCCTCTCCGTTCCCAGGACACCCTGACATCGCCTGCCGGAGTCTTCACTGTACCTTCCGCCCAATCCAGAAATTCAGCGTGAGGACTGACCTGAATTTTTTCATAACCCGGGGCTGCCGGACGTACGCCGAGGATAGCCGAGGGCAGCTCGTAGAGGGCTAATGCTCCCCATGCATGACACTCGGATCTGGCATAATCTTCAGACTCGATACAGGTAGTACAGCCATCGTAAATCATGTTCCGCCATGCATCCCAAAGACTGTTGGTCTGTTCATAGAGGCCGGTCTTCTCCAGGGCTCTGAAGAGATAAAAGCGCATGGCCACCGTACACTGGGGATGTCCTTTTTCCTCCACGACCTTTATCAGATTCCTGCGGCTGCTCTCTACGTCAAGGGTCCCTGTCAGTACACCGAATACCTGTACCTGCTGGCTGGAATGAAGAGCCGGCACTTCCCCTTCTTCCATGAGAAGCGCACAGGGACCGTCGGTCAGCAATCCGTCAGGCTGTCTGCACAGACGGCGAATAGCTTTCTGCACCTGACAAGCCCGTTCTCTGTATTCTGAAGCCGTATCTATACGCCCTATATATTCCGCAAGATACGCAGCATGCTGCAGACCATACACATAGAGAAGCGACTCCATAGTGATCGGTCCTTTTAAACCGGCAGGCGGCATTCCCGTCGTGGGATTCCACTCCACTGCCCAGTCGATAAAGGACCAGTATCTTGCTATGAGGTTTACGCCTCCCACTTTCTCCACCAGACCGTCAGGTGTAAGGTGTCGCTCGAAATAAGCAAGGATCCTGTCTACAGCCGGCATATAGCGGCGTACCAGAGCCTTATCTCCGAAATACATCATGTGATCATAGATCATAAGGATGTAAAAGATGGAGAAACCCGGAATGACATTGGGGTTCATGTTGGGATAAGAACAGTTGAGAAGACCGTTGGATCTTTGAGCTCTCGCAAAATCATCGATTGCCTTTCTTGCAAGACGGTCATCCGCTGATACTGCATAGGTATAGAGAATCTGGGATCTCGTATCCATCGTGTACTGGAGCTGCTCGTAGAAGGGGCAGTCCTCGTAAGTCTCATGCATGCATCGCCGCAGTGTCCTCTCACTCAGCTCCCATACGGATTTAAGCGACGGGTCCGAAGTCTCCACATGGGTCAGGACCTTCAGAGGATAACCTGTCTCCTCATAATCCAGCGAGAATATTTCAAGGGGCTCTTCTTCCGTCCGCACAGTAAACTCAATAAAACGAAAGGTCCTGAACCAAAAGGGTTCAAACGTTTCAGGTTTTTCTGCGGAACCAAGGCCAGCCACGTGATACATATCCCGGTATCCTTCCAGATGTCCGGTGACTGTGTCCATACGCTTCTTCTTGATCGGCGTCCCGGCAGTCGGGGATTTTTCCTTCTGCACATAAGCTTCCGACTCAAGAAGCGAGACAATGGAGCCTGTGCCTCCCCCAAAAGCCATCCGCAGATAGCCTGTCATCTCCTCCCCTGCATTCAAAACAATTCTCACCTCGGACTGTGCGGGAATCACAACGCTGTCTCTCCCTGCAAGAAGCATCTCCCACCTGCCCTCTATGCCTTCGGAGCTTCCTTCGATCAGAGAGCCGAAGTGTCTCTTCTTCCGGTACATAAATGGAATAGTTCTGGGATTCAGATTAGCCGGAGATACCGCCCGGCTCATTTGGGCATTCGGGTAGGGAAGAGCATATGTCCACTCGCTGTCATCAAAATCCTCCCTCAGCCAGCCAAAGAAATCTTCATTTCCAAAAGCCTCCTCATGGATCA
>JAZRKZ010000099.1:0-3137 GCA_045646565.1 Lachnospiraceae bacterium | reverse complement strand
CGCTCAGCTCGAGCGATTACAGCAAGCTGCCGGAGCTCATGGATTACCTCATTGAGAAATTCCGCAGTCAGTCTGTCAATCTTTCCCTGCCTTCACTTCGCATCGACAACTTCTCGCTGGACGTCATGCAGAAGGTCCAGGATATAAAGAAGAGTTCGCTGACATTTGCACCCGAAGCGGGAACGCAGCGGCTCCGCAACGTCATCAACAAAGGCCTCACGGAGGAGGATATTCTCGGCGGCTCCGGCATGGCTTTCCACCGCGGCTGGAACAAGGTCAAGCTCTATTTTATGCTCGGCCTGCCGACAGAGACGGAGGACGACCGGAAGGGCATCGCTCATCTGGCCCAGTCCATCTGCGATCTCTACTACGAGATTCCCAAGGAAGAGCGCCGGGGCAAATGCGACATCAACGTCAGCACGTCCTTCTTCGTGCCGAAACCGTTCACACCGTTCCAGTGGGCGCCGATGTTCCGCAGGGAGGATTACCTCGGCTTCGCGCATCTCGTCAAGGGCGAGATCCGCTCCATGAAGAATCAGAAATCGATCCACTACCAGTATCACGACGCGGACGGGACCGTGCTGGAGGGCGTGCTCGCCAGAGGCGACCGCAGGCTCTCGGATGTCATCCTGTACGCGTACGAACACGGCACCATGTACGACGCGTGGACAGACTATTTCCACATGGAAGACTGGCTTGCGGCTTTCGAAGCCACAGGCGTCGACCACGAATTCTACACGCTCCGCGAGCGGTCTGTGGACGAGATCCTGCCGTGGGATTTCATCGATGTCGGAGTCACGAAAGCCTGGTTCATCCGCGAATGGGAGAAGGCCAGGAGGGCCGAGATCACGCCGAACTGCCGGCAGCAGTGCTCCGGGTGCGGCGAGCGCACTTACGGCGGCGGCGTCTGTTTCGAGGAGAAATTCATGGACGCCGGCAAGGCAGATTACAGCAGCTTAATGTAATGTACGAAAACTTCCCACAACGCAGTTCATGTGGCAGCCTTACCGAAATTCTGCCGCGCCGGGACGCTCCCGCCCGGGCAATCATTTCGATTACGGTCTGCATGAGCACGGAAAGTGGGAAGTTTTAACAATTCATAAAAAGGGAAGACCAATGAAAGTCAGGATCAAATTCACCAAATATGGCGCGCTCCGATATGTCGGTCACCTGGATTTTATGCGTTCCTTCCAGAAAATCGTCCGGCGGAGCGGCGTGCGCGCGGTCTTCACAAAGGGCTTCAGCCCGCACATGATCATGTCGTTCGCGGCGCCGCTCGGCGTCGGCCTGGAGAGCCTCGGCGAGTATGTGGATTTCGAGATGGCCTACCGGGATCCCTACCCGCTCACAAAGATCGAACAGCAGCGTTTTTCACAGCTGGGCATCGAAAATGACGAGCTGCCGCCTGTTCCCTCCGAAGCACAGATCGTGGACATGCTGAACAGCGAATGCCCGAAGGGCGTGCGCATCCTTTCCGTCAAGAGGATCGAGGAAGCGAAGGGCAAAGCCATGGCGCTCGTTCACGCCTCCACGAACGTCGTCTTTCTGGAGGAGGCCTGGGCAAGAAGTCAGGGGATCGAAGATATCCGGGCGCTCAGGGAGCGCCTTGCCGGATTCATGGCGGAAGAGAGCATTATCATCCATAAGACCACGAAGAAGACGGAGAGCGACATCGATATAAGACCTCTCATCTATGCACTGCGGGCAGAAGAGGATGCGGCGGCAGAGAGTTCCGGATCCGGCAGCTGGCCGGCATGCAACGGGGACGAACCCAGATCGGACGCGTTCACGGATAAGCGAAATGTATACGCCCACATCATAAAAGCCGGCTACACTCTGCCGGTCTACATGGATCTCAGCACCGGAAGTTCCGCCAACCTGAAGCCGGAAACGGTCGTCGAAGCCTTCTGCGCCTACGCGCACCTGACCTTCGACCCGCTGGCCCTTCGGATCCTCCGCCTCGATCTGTTCGGCGAGGATGGAAAAGCATTGTCGGAGACGGGGAGGACCTTCTGACGTACCATGAATGATTATATAGTGACAGAAATCGAATTCGACGAGCGAAAGTTCCTCGCCGCCGCGCTTTTTGAGGATATGAAGCTTTCAGAGCTGCGGCTCGAGGAAAGAGGGGAAGAGTCCCTCATCGGCCGCATCTACCTCAGCCATATCGACTCCTATGCGGACAATATCGGCGGTGCCTTTGCCGCATTCGGAAAAGAGAAGTGCTTCCTTGCAAAATATGTCAAAGGCAGCTGCGACCCGGGGCGGCTCCCCGTACAGATCACAAAGGACGCCTCCGGCAAGAAGGCCGCCTGCGCGACGACGAACCTGAAACTCGAGGGCCGGCTTGTTGTTCTGTCGGCAGGGACGGGGAAACTGGCCTTCTCGCGGAAGCTCAGCGAGGAGAAAAAAGATCTCCTGCGCAAGTGGATGAAGGATGTCGACATAAACGGCTATTTCCTGCTCCTGCGCACGAACGCCGGCGAAGCCGAAAAGGCGGAGATCGTCCGCGAAGTGGCGGAGCTGAAAGACCGCTGGCAGCGCCTTATGCACGATATCGCCTACGCACAGGGCGGATCGCTTCTCTACAGACCGGATTCTTTCTATATAGAGATGCTGCGCGACCTCACTGTGAAGCCGGACCGCATGTTCTCGGACATTCCGCGGATCGCGGAGGAGCTGGCCGCAAAAAGGTCGTATCTTGCTTCGGACGCGGACCCGTCCGCTGACATCTTCTATGACAAGCGGACAATCAGCCTTCGCTCCCTCTACAATCTGACTCAGGAGATCAAAAAGCTGACCGCTAAGAACGTGTGGCTAAAGAGCGGGGCTTACCTCGTCATCGAGAAGACGGAAGCGTTCACGTCCATCGACGTCAATACAGGCAAATGCGAGCGCGGCAGGAAAGCCTCCGAAACCTACCGGCGCATCAACCACGAAGCTGCCGAAGAGGTCATCCGACAGATCACTCTTCGGAACCTGTCCGGTATGATCCTGGTGGATTTCATCAACATGGAAAATCCGGACCACAAGGAAGAACTCGTGCAGGTCGCCCGCAAGATAGCCAGGCGGGACCGCCTCCGCATGGAGATCGTGGATCTCACTCCTCTCGGAATCATGGAGATCATCCGCAAGAA
>JAZRKZ010000098.1:0-2527 GCA_045646565.1 Lachnospiraceae bacterium | reverse complement strand
TCCCTTGAGGACACCGGCTGCTACAAGGACCTGCGGTCCGTGGCAGATCGCCGCGACGGGCTTGCCTGCCGCGAAGAACTCGCGAACGATCTCCAGCACGCGCGCGTTCAGACGGATGTATTCCGGTGCGCGTCCGCCGGTGATATAGAGCCCCTCGTAGTCCTCTGTCTTTACAGCGTCAAAATCCGCCGTCAGCGCGAAATTATGACCCCGAAGCTCTGTATAGGTCTGCTCGCCGAGGAAATCGTGGACAGCAGTCGCGACGGTCTCGCCTGCTTTCTTGTCAGGGCACACCGCGTCTACCTGATATCCCAAAACGCCGAGCGCCTGGAAAGGGACCATTGTCTCATAATCTTCCGTAAAGTCGCCACACAAGAGTAATACTTTTTTCGCCATTGTAAAGATCCTCCTATTTCTTAAAAACCGACTTCTCTGCAGGCGCCGGGTGCGTACCGGATCTGCCGCCGGCAGGTCCCCCGCCTTGATTCATCTGCTGCGCCGCGCCCGCATGAACGATATAACGGAACACTTTTATTATACCATCGCGCAAATTCGGCCGCAATATCTTCGGCCGCCCGCGGCGGAATTGCCCCTTCATAGTTCCAGGCGGCGTCCGTTCCCGCGTGTCCCTTAAGTCCCAGCCGCTTTAAGGCCTCATAAGAAGCCTCTGTCCTCGTGATGAAATAAGCATCCGAACAGAGCCGCTTTACGGCGCGCGACAGGAAAGGCTCCATCTCTCCGACCTCTGCGCCGTAAGCCAGGCATGGTTTCTTCCGGTTCTTCATGATCCCTGCGGCTTCCGCCATGAACAGTGTCAGCGCATTGGCAAATGTGCTCTTAAGAGTCGACCCCTCGCAAAGGATCGCGGCGTGGTGGGAGCAGCATGCGCGGAACAGATCCAAAGGAAACAGGGAGCTGAATGGAAGAAGCTCCACATCTTCGTCAAAATATCCCTCCAACGACACTGCATCCAGCGTCATGACTGTGATGTGAACATTGTCTTTTCCAAAAAGCTCCCTGATCTGCTTAGCAATCGCGGCAACACGGACATCAGATCCCGTGTTCCTGGCTCCGTTATATCCGACGAGCAGGATCTTCCGTTTCTGTCCGGGCTTCCACTCCTCAAAAGCGCCGAAGCCCGCCCTCGCCAAAAGACCGGAAAAGCGGGCCGCGTCCGCCATCAGGAACACGCCCAAACATAAAACAAGATCCATATATATTAACCTCTCCTATACTCTTTGGGGACCCAGCAATGCCAGTTCGGCGCCTTCGGCATCGGCTCGCCCATAATGAGCGCCCTGATCACACGGCGGTGGGTGTAGCAGCAGCATGCGACGAGCAGGCATACTATGAATGTTCCGAATTTCCTTTTCTTCATTTTCTTTTCTCTTTCTTTCTCGGCCTTTTCTCTTTTTTTCACAGTCTTTTCTCCTTTTAGTGTTGCGGGTGATGATTCTGCGTCAACAAATTGTTCTGAAGTTCTGCCTTATTGTTCTGAAGTCCTGCCTTGCGGTCAAAATCAGTTCTCTCCGTCACCGTCGAACGGCTCCCCTTTTGCCCAGTGGGCAAGGCGGTGCAGGATCGGCCATAATTCTTTTCCTCTGTCCGTCAGGGAATACTCGACTCTCGGAGGAATTGTTTCGAATTGTTTGCGGATGACCAGTCCTCCGTTCTCAAGATCCTTGAGCGAAGAGGCCAGCATCGCGTTGGTGATCCCCTTTGTCTTCCTGGCCAGGTCGTTATAGCGCTGCGTGCCGTCGACATACAGGGAACAGATGATCCTCATCTTCCACTTCCCGCCGATCAGAGAGAGGGCCTCTCCCATCGGACACTGCGCGTCGCAGGGACAGTTTGCTCTACAGTTATCCTTTTCTGCCATATTCACTGCATTGCTCCCTTCTCAAACGCCTTTTCTAACATACTATGATCGTAGTACATATTAAATTCAGAGTCAATATGTTTTTCATACCTACTGCCGCATCGCCAAAATAGTCCTCAGCATATGAAGCACACTCTCCTGATATTTCCCGAGTTCCAGGCTGACCGTTCTTCCTCTCTTCAGCCTGATCGACAGGCGGTCCGCCATCTCTATTTTGACCTTATCGATATCGTCATAAAGGATCCCTTCCGTATCGGGCAAAAAACTGCTGTAGAACGCCGATCCCGTGTACAGGAATCCTTTCTTCCCGCTGCGGAAAAAGGTGATGTCTTCGATTGCTATGATCTGCTCGCGCTTAACGCACGGAGCATATGCCTTTATAGCGTTGTCAATGGTTCCCTGATTTGCCTTTTCCGCGAGGACCGGTCTTGTCGTTGTTCTCGCCATGGTCACCGCCGCGCGCACCCGTTTCGAAAAGTCCGCCGGCGCGACCGGCAGGCCCGGGCTGTGATCTCGGGCCGCGACCGCAGGCCCGGGCTGCGTTCGAGCGCCTCCCGAACGCGTCTTGTAATAATCCCAGACGATCCTGCACAGGAATCCTCTCCCGTAATGCGGGATACCGAAGCTCTCCCCGTCCAGGCAGAACAG
>JAZRKZ010000097.1:0-15856 GCA_045646565.1 Lachnospiraceae bacterium | reverse complement strand
GCGTTCCATACCTGTAACGAAGTTTCGTTATGACTGTCGAGCCGAAAATGAGCGCGGCAATGAGGAGCGCTGTGCTAAGGAACGCCGGCAGGGCAATCTTAAAGACGCGGGACGCGAGGGGGGCGGAGGATACTTCCTCTTTTTCCGGCTCCGTATGTGCCGGCGGACTGGGAACCCCGACGGAAGGATAGGCGTGCGCGGCCGGCTCCTCGGCAGGGGCCTTTCTGTGCCAGGTGAACTCCGCGGCTGTCCGGTAGGCGGCGGTGGGCTCGAAGGGGACCCAGCCGATATTTGCAAGGTAGGCCTCCGGCCAGGCGTGCGCGTCGGTGCTGCTTATTTCATAGGAGTCTTTCTCTTCGAACGGGAATGCGCAGCGATAACCCATGGAGGTCCTGGCGGGAATTCCGGCAAGCCGCAGCAGCATGACCATGGAAGAGGTAAAATGCACACAATAACCGGTCTTGGTCTCGAAAAGAAATCTGTCCGCTATGTCTGCCATGCCTTCGGGAGTACTTATATCCGACGCCGGGTCGTGACCGCCGACAGCATTCAGACTGTAAGTATACTGCCTTAAAAAGGCTTCAATGAGCCTGCACTTATCGTAATCATTCTGCGCGCCGGAGGTGATGTCATACGCCAGATCTGCCATACGGCTGCTGGCGCCATCCGCGTCTAAATAGGATGTTTTCAGATCCTCTTCCGCACAGTTGTCATACTCCTTCCCGGACATGATCATGTCAAAATCAATGCCGAAAAGCTCTTTTACATAAGCACAGGCGTCAGCATAGGAAAAGGCTTCTTTTGGAGTCATGCTCCCGGCTTCCCTGAAGAGCTCTGTCAGATAGGGGCTGCCGTAATCGATGTCGAGGTAGCGGGCTTCAATTTTATAGCCCTTCTTGTGCCGGGAGGAACTGATTCCGCTGTCGATCTTGCGGTCTTCGTCAAAAAGAAGGAAGGACCCGGACGGGACGATTTCATCGGCTGTAGCAAGATAGGCATATTCCAGCGTTATCTGCGAGATCTGTGTGAAAAGACCGGCGTGTGTTTTGTCTATGCCGGCTGCATGCAGGAACGTAAGGAAACGGACCAGATTCTGTCTGTCGACGCCTCTGCCGCCCGTCAGATAGATTGTCCGGCGCATTTTCATGGTCTCGCCGGTCTCCTCATCTTTATAGATAAAGTAGGGTTTCTCTCTTGTCCTTAGGATCAGTTCCGTCTTATTCGTCTGTTTCAGCGTTTCTCCGCGTGCTGCTAAGGAACTGTATCCTGCCGTATAGGAGCCGTTATCGGAAAAGGACGACATATAGTAGGAGAAACGGTCTGTCACGTCCATGACTCTGCTGACCAGGTTTTCCGCTGCGGTCGCGACCGGCGTCCAGTCAATCGGCTTCTTTCCCATGGGAAGCGTCAGGAGAACAAGGCTTAGCAGCATGAAATAGTAGAAAGGAAAAGCGTCTTTGTTTTTCTCAAAAAGGAATTTCTGCAGTGCGGACAGGGTCAGAATAACAAGGGAGATAAACAGCAGTTTATCTGTCAGAAAACTGCCGCCAAGGACGTGTTTTGAGAAATACAGGACGGCAGCGGCGGCGTCCAGAAGAAAGACGCCGTATTGCAGAAGCGTTTCTCTTTTCGGCATGAAAACAAAGAGCAGCCTGACCGCCGCTGCAGTAATCGGCGCGGCGTCAAGATAAGGCAGGATTTCGTTGCTTCGCAGAAGCAGGAACAGCAGCGCGGCGGGGATCAGTGAAAAGAGCGACGCCGCATTGCTGTGTACAAAATGCTTTAAGATATAGTCGAGGACACAGAAAAAGCAGAAGAACGCGATGGCAGTCAGGGCAAAAACATCCCTTTGAAGGGCATGGATATCCTGCCGGATGAGTAAAAAAACTTCCATACATATCCTGATCGCGGCAAATGCATAGAGATGTATTTTTACTTCATCAGCAAATAACACAGTGACTTTCTCCCGGCTCGGGGTCTTCTTTGATAAGAATCCAGGTACCGTTATCATATCCGCTGCTCCTTTGCTCTGTGGCCATCATCTGTATACTCTCATAATCTTCTCTGGAGTTATAGAAGATCCCATCGGCCACGATACTGTAAAAATCCATAAAACTGTCATAGGAATCGACCAGGGTCTCACTGATTTTTCCTGCTGGATAGATCAGACGGACCGGTACGCCCTGTCCGCCGAAATGCCAGGCGGCAGATACGATCAGTTCCAGAAAATAGTCGCGCCTCTTCAGGAACGCAAGATCCTGATTATTATCCGGGACGGAGGCGGCCTGCATCACAATGGTGACCGTCCGCTTCTCCATTTTATCCGGCACCCGGGTCATCCATTGAGAAAGCCGTGCGGATACTTTCCAGTTGATGGATTTCAGAGAATCGCCCTTTTCATAGGGCCTCATATCGCTGCCGGGCGTATCTTCGCATCGCCGGGGGCTTTTCAGACCGGCGTTGTTGATCAGATTCTCCAGTTCAAGAAAGGCGTCCGCGATATTCGTGATCTGAGGGCTGACCACGGCCCGGAAGGTATAGGGAACGTTCAGACTGACTGTGAACAGGGAAAACGGATCCGAGAAGCCCACTTTTTCTATGCCGATATTATAGGAACCCGCATACAGACAGCTGATCCCGGAACGAAGTTCCTTTTTTTCATGGATATCGAGGGAAATCTGCCGGCCGTCGGCGATATCATAAAGATGACACCGATCGTTCAGTGTAATGAGACGCATTTTGTGAATCGGCAGAAAGCCGGCGTTCTCTATGATGGCCCGATACTGATGGTCTTCGCCTTTGACAAGCCGGTGTACCTCAATTTCCTGGAAGATGCGGAGAAAAGTGTAATTCAGAAAAACATAGAGCGCGGAAAAGGGGATCAGCAGCAGGACGGCGTAAAGCCACGCATAGGAGATCGGGCCGCCGTAAAAACTGGCAAATATAAGGCTGGTCGCCAATGCGCACAGAAAAAGGAGAACACTTTTTTTGTTGACCGAAATACTCATGATACATTCACTTGCGTAAGGATCTTCCCGAGGAGATCTTTTGCGGTCACCCGGCTGAGTCTGGCTCCCGAGGCGAGAATGAGCCGGTGGGGGAGCGTAAGTTGGGCGGATTCCGCAATATCTTCCGGGATACAATAGTTCCGGTCATCCATATAGGCAATCGCCTCGGCGCAGCGCAGCATGGCGAGGAGGGCTCTGGGTGAAGCGCCGCAGGATATTTCTGCCTTGTTCCGGGTCGCTTCCACTATTTTTACCGCATAGGACATCAGATCGGCATGGATACTGACCTTGCCGACCTCCTGTCTCATTGTGAGAATGTCCCTGCCGGTCAGGACGGGATGTGTTTCCTGATGCAGGGATCCCTCAAGAAAACGCCGCGCCATATCTTCTGAAGCCTGGGCGTTCGGGTATCCGACAGACAGCCTGATCATGAATCGGTCAAGCTGCGATTCCGGGAGGGGGTACGTGCCGGCCATCTCGGAGGGATTCTGTGTGCCGATGACCATGAAAGGCTCCGGGACCGGCAGTTCCTTTCCGTCGATTGTTACCTTGTGCTCCTCCATGACTTCCAGGAGGGCGGACTGCGTCTTCGGAGACGTTCTGTTGAGCTCATCGGCGAGAATGATATGATTCACGACCGGCCCCGCGACGACCTGAAAACTTTTATCCGCAGGATTATAAATAGAAAGACCGGTGATATCAGCCGGCGTTGTATCAGGCGTGCACTGGATCCTTGCATACGAGAGCGACAAGGAATCCGCAAGGGCCTTCGCAAGGGTCGTCTTCCCCACGCCGGGCACATCTTCAAGAAGCAGATGGCCGCCGGAAAGAAGCGTCAGGATGATTTTATCGATCACTTCTCCCTTGCCGACGATTCGCTGCTCCATATTTTCTTTGAGTTTTTTTGTCTTTTCGTTCATCCGGATGCTCCACCCTTCCGATTACAGTTCGTGATGCTTTTTTGCTTCGGTTTTTCAGGCCGGACACCTTGATTTACAGCTGCCTGATCAGGAAGCTGCGGATCGCGGCGCATACCGTTTCCAGATGGTAATCATAGCAGTGAGTGTCACCCGGGATGAGTGCGAGCTCGCAGTCTGTGTACTGGAAGGCGGCTTCCTGGGCATACCTCACCGGAACGGCGTCGTCCATGTCGCCGTGTACGATGAGTACCGGCCTATTGTATCGTTTTATGGCGTCTTCAGCGTGGATCAGCTGTGCGCAGCGCAGATAATCACCCTTCAGCGGGTACTCTTTGAAGCGGCACATATCGGGTATCTGTTCCGGATCGAACGGAAGCCCCAGTATATTGCCGCTTCTTGCGCCGTCGGGGATGTTCAGGGCAGGGGACATCGGAATGATCGCCTTGTAGTCATTCGGTCTCATGCCGGCTGCCAGTATTGTCAGCAGTCCGCCCTGAGAATGTCCGCAAAGATAAAGATCAGTCACAAACGGAAGAGTCTTCGCATAATCTGTTACACAAAAGACGTTCGAGATCCATTTGAAAATCGTGTGGTCCTCGAACTTGCCTTCGCTGAGGCCGTGTCCATACATTTCTGCCCTGAGTACCGCATATCCCGCGGCGTTCATTGCCTGTTGAACGGCAACAATATGTCTTTCCTCCATATCTCCGGTCAGTCCGTGTACGAGTATTACAAGCGGCCGGGGCTCCTGACCCTTCGGCATATCCAGTTTGGCATGCAGGCGGATTTTGTCGTCTTCAATAAAAAACTCTTTCATCCAAACAACCTCCTTACAAATCATCGGAGCGTCTGCCCCGGACGTTCATGATTATAGAATATAAAAAATAAGGCGGGAACGCAAGGACGTAGACGCACGTGCGGAAAATCCGCGGCAAGGGGATAAAAGTACTGCTGCGGACGGTATTTTATTTGCAGTGTCATAAGCGCGCTGTTAGAATGAAAAAAGAGAGAAAGGCTTTCGGCCTTGGATGTTCTTGATCAAAGATAGGACAGAGGGACAGACATGAAGATTTTGAGTATAACAGCACAGAAACCAGGCAGTACCGGGAGCGGCGTTTTTTTGTCGGAACTGGTGCGCGTTTTTGCCGAACAGGGACACGAGCAGGCGGTCGTCGGAGGCGTGGATCCCGAGGATCAGCCGGTCTTTCCGGAGGGAGTGCGGTTCCTTCCGGTCCGTTTTCATTCTGAGGAACTGCCGTATGCGATCGTAGGTATGTCGGATGAGATGCCTTATACCAGTACGCGTTACCGCGACCTGACGCCGGAGATGACCGCCCGGTTCGAAGCCGCATTCGGTAAAGTCATTCGTAAGGCTCTGACGGAGTTCTGTCCGGACGTTGTTCTCTGTCACCATCTGTATCTGCTGACTGCGATTGTTCGGGAAATGGTGACGGATATACCGGTCTATGGTTTCTGCCACAATACCGATCTGCGTCAGATGCGAAAACACGGACTTGAGAGGGACCGCATCGCGCGGGCAATCCGCCGGCTTGACCGTATCTTCGTGCTGCGACAGGATCAGATCCGGGAAGTGCAGGAGATATACGGAGCGGATCCGGCAAAGATGCTGGCGATCGGAATGGGGTATAACCGACGGGTCTTTTTCCCGACGCCACGCGCCGACGAGAAGATCACCCGACTTATATATGCAGGCAAGATCACGCAGAAGAAGGGCGTCAGGAGTCTCGTCCGGGCGTTGTCGCTCCTTAGCGAGCCTGCCGGCTCCCTGGAGCTCATCTGTGCCGGCGGCGCGGGAAATGAGGAGGAATATCGGGAAATTCGGGAGCTGGCGGAAAACAGCCCTTATCCGGTCATGTTCACGGGAAGACTGAACCAGAGGGATCTTGCCGGGTGGTATAACCGAAGCGATATTTTTGTGCTGCCTTCGTTCTACGAGGGGATTCCGCTGACCGTGATCGAGGCTTTGGCCTGCGGATGCCGGGTGGTCATCTCCAATCTGCCCGGCGTCAGGGAATGGCTCGGGGAATTTGTGACCGGCGCCGACGTCCGCTACGTTGCGCTCCCGACGATCAGGAATACGGATGAGGCGGTGGAAGAGGAGCTGCCGGCATTTGAAGAAAGACTTGCACGGGCAATCAGGGAAAGTATCCATACCGAAGTAATCGGGCAGGCGGATGTCAGCCGTATTTCCTGGGAGAGGATCGGAGATTTGATATTGGCATAAGAGCGATTTTAATGGACTTTTAGCATAAAATATGCTAGAAATGATGTTGAAGACTGCATTTTGAAGAACAAATATTCAAATTAGTGTAATTTTGTACAAAAGTGTTTTAAACACATTGTCAACCTGTTACAATAAATTATATGCTGTTATAAAACATTATGCCGAATGGAAGATACTATGAATAAGAATTCTGCAATACCGCTTTATCAACAACTGGTCGAGTCTATCAAGGAACAGATCGTAACCGGGAGGCTGAGGGAAGGCGACAAGCTTATGACTGAGCAGGAGTTCAGCGAAGCCTTCAATGTAAGTCGGATTACTGTGCGCAAGGCAATGGAACTGCTCGCTGAAGAGGGCATTGTTGTCAAGAAGCAGGGAATCGGAACTTTTGTCGCCTCCAAAAAACTGAATCGCGTCTTGGATAGTGTCATGAGTTTTACCGAGACCTGCGAGATGAATGGCAGCAAAGCGTCCGCCGAACTGGTTTCTTTGGGATGGGAAAAAGCGTCTGTCAGCGTTGCGAAAAATCTGGGAGTCCGGGAAGGAGAAAAAGTCTTCTACATCCGCCGTATCCGAAGTATCGATGAGTGGAAGGTCATGCTGGAGGATAATTATTTCTCTGACAAATACAGTTATCTGCTCAGCGAGGATCTGAGCGGTTCATTGTACAAAATCCTGAGAAATCATGGGACGATCCCGATGCATGCGATCAAGACCGTCAACATCTGTTTTCCGACCAAAAAAGAACAGGAAGCATTGGAGGTTCCCGAGGGGCAGCCATTATTGCTGCACAAGGATATCGTCATGGATGCGGACCGGAATGTGATCCATTATACAAAGCTGATCATCAATCCGGAGCATTATACGTTAACGATCGTCAGCTGAAAAAGAGACAGGCCGTGATCTTGGAATTAAACGCGTAATGTGACGACCCGGCGACTTAGCCGGCGCGGTAACCGGAAATATACTCGGAGCGCTCCTTTGTTATGATGCGATCGATGATAAATGGAAGAAAGATCCGGAGCTTTCTGATGTTATCCTGGAGATGGCGGATGACCTCTGCCATGGCTGCATGTGGGGATGAAGTAAAGATGATTCGTAAACGCATTGTTTTTCATGGAATAGTACAGGGCGTCGGGTTTCGATATCGCGCTCATCACGCCGCCGATCTGGTCGGCGCGACAGGTTGGGCAAAAAATGAATATGACGGATCTGTCACGATGGAAATCCAGGGCTCGGAAGAGCAGATCGATCAGGTCATTCTTGCAATCGAGCGCGGAAGGTTTATTCAGATTGACAGGATGGACGCAAAGAGAATACCCACGGTTACAAATGAATATGGTTTCCGGACAAGGTGACGGACAACAAAAGGTAGATACGCTGTTATGGTTCGCAGACAGGCTTTCCGAGTTATAAAAAATGGATAAGATAGAAGAATTGTTACAGAAGCCATACTGGATTATCGATATTCTGCCAATACAGGTGCCAAAGGACGGTCCGGGCCAGTATTTCGCTGTCGAAGACTACTTTCTGAAGGACCAGCTGGCAGTCATCAAGCAGAAGCATATTAACCTGATCTTAAAATTGAACTGCTATTATGATCTGATTGTGATTTGGGACGACGAGGAGATCAGGAATCCTGCGCCCTATAAGGCTGCCGAAATCGTGAATGAGCGATATGTGAATATCATAATGGGCGAAGCGATGATAGTATCGGAACCGGACGATACGCATCTGACATTGTTCAATCCCGATGAGGAACTGCTGGATCTGGTCAGGAACCTTGCGGGATCGGAAGGATTATTTGTGTGGAAAGGGACGGAAGATTGATCTGTACTCGAGTGCTGGTACCGGTGTTTCATGGGAAAAAAGATTGACAAAAGAGGAGTACGATGGTAATATAAGAGGGGTTAAATAAGACTAACCAAGCCGCTTTCATTGGCTTTTCGGGAAACGGATACAGAAAATGAAAGCGGTTTTTTCTAACACACGGGGTTAGAATTAACTAACCAGAAGTGTAATTAATGGCATGAAGCTGTGCTCACCACGGACGTATGCGCATCGCATACGGCGATGGAGCGGCTGATAGTCTGAAACGGAAGGAGATTCGTATGAGTGTTGTAATTATTGGAGGTAATGAATGCATGGAACGAAGATACTGTGACCTGTGCAAGAAATACGGATGTAAGGCGAAGGTATTCTGTAAGCCGTGCGCTGCCATGGGGAGTCGTATCGGGAATCCGGATATGATTATCCTGTTTACCCATACGGTCTCGCATAAGATGGTGCGATGCATGCTGACAAATGTAGATAAAGGGATCCGGATCGTCCGAAGCCACACAAGTTCGCTTGCTTCCCTGCAGAGTATTCTGCAGGAGAACGCGGTATGTTGAAAAAGAATGTATGAGTTACCCGCATACGCGCGGAAAAGACCCGAAAGTCACAGGAAACCGAGCCTGTGACTTTCGGGTCTTTGTCGAGCTTTAGAGGGTCTTTTGTGATATAATTGACAAATAAGATCTTCGCGCCCTGCGCGGCGCGACAAGAACGTCGAGGAATTTTGACATGCATGGAGAAGCTGTATTATAGCAATAAAGAAAGTTGAGGATAATAATATGGGTATAGTATTGGCGGCATACTTTTCCGCAGGCGGCGTGAGCGCAAAACGGGCGAAGCGGCTGGCGGATGGATGGCTGGGATGAAATGATTTGCACTGACTGTAAGGATATTCGGGAGGAAGAAATGAAAACGATTTATCTCGCCGGAGGGTGTTTTTGGGGCGTGCAGAAATTTCTGGATCAGTTCGACGGCGTCATATCGACGGAAGTCGGATACGCGAACGGACCGGAGAAGGCACCGAGTTATCAGGAGGTCTGCGCTAGCAGCGGACATGCGGAAACAGTCAAGGTCATCTATGACGAGAACAGGATCTCCCTTGAAGAGCTTCTGGATTTTTATTTTATGGTCATCGATCCTGTCTCTGTGAATAGACAGGGGAATGACAGAGGGATCCAGTATCGAACAGGGATCTACTATGAAAGTGAAGACCAGCTTTCCGAGGCGCAGGCTGTTTATGATGCCGTAGAAAAGAAAGTCGGTCAGAAGCTGGCTGTTGAACTTCTGCCCCTGCGGAATTTTTATACGGCCGAGGAATACCATCAGAAATATCTGGATAAAAATCCGGGCGGATACTGTCATATCCCCAAAGCGATGTTCCGGCATGTATGAGAAGATCCGCGTGTATTCGGTCGGAGGCACAGGCTGTTTCTGTTGCAGAAAGTATGTGGCAGCAAGGAGCGGGTATGCAAATATAAGATATGAACGAGATTGTTCAGAGAGAAGGGGGTTCATATGAAAAAGCTGTTCGATGTTGCAAATCAATATATCAGGGAAAGCGACTGGAAAGTTATTGCGGTACTGAAGTTCTGTCTGATCTCTCTTGGGATGATGATCGGCATGGGAATCAAGAAGGAGTATAAGAAACCGGCATATCTGGCGGCCGGGCTGGTATTTTTGGTATCTTACATTCCTCTGATGGGAAAATTCTTTCGACTGTTTAGGATGGAGGAGTAATTTTGTATCCGCCTGTTCACGAAAAACCGCCGGTCACATATTCCTATGACCGCCTCGACATGCTGTGGGAACGATATCCTGCGTATCATAAAATGACAACGTTCTCCACACTTGACGAGCTTCTTTTGGAACACGAATCCTATCAGAAGGATTTCGAGGAGCTGCGGGAGGAGTATGTGGCAAATGAATATGACCGGTTCATGGTACAACTGTCCTGGTCGGATCTTCCTTACAGATATGCAACCAGAAATATTATTGAAGAGACAGCCTGTCCGGAAGAGAACATGTATGTTGCGGAGTTCCTTGAACAGTTTGCGGACATTGATACCGATCGCAAGGCTTGTTTTCTCTTTCCTGAGAGCTTCGTCTCGCAGTTCTTCGTTGTGACGGAAGTCTGCAGGCGGGCTGAGGATTTCCATCCCATACGCAATCTGCTGCCTGATGAAGAAAAGACACACTATCTGGCGGTATTTGATAAAAAGAATATGGATGATGTTCTGCTCATGTATCATTTGCTGTACGCCAATGCCAGCGGGGAACTGTTCGGGGGATACTCTCTTTACGATTTTTCTTTTCTCTGGTATCAGACCCACCTGTGGGAGAAAGGCGTTGTGCTGCGGTCTCCGTATCTGCCGGACAGGATCGCCAAATATCAGGGGGCTTTGCCGTTCTGCTTCAATCCCGTGAAGACAGTATATGTCCGCCGGAACATCGACCACATCATTGAGTGCGGGTATTTTTCCTCGGAGCTGGAATTTTTCCTCAACCTCACGTGCAGAATCATGCCGCATTTTGAATGGTGGTACAGGGATATCGCTCTCTATGAGGAGAAGGACGGTTATCGCACGGACTGGAGGCTCATGCGGACCAGGATACGGACAAAGCTGACGGCGGAAGGCGTCATAAAACCGAAATGGAAGCATGAACTGACCCTGTTCCATGCGGTGAGAGGAAAGCATCCGGACACCTTGTACCAGTACAGACCGGACTGGCTCGGCAGGCAGAGCCTCGATCTCTATGTCCCGTCTCTCAAAACGGCTATTGAGTATCAGGGGATACAGCATTTTCTTCCTGTCGAGTTTTTCGGAGGGGAGGAGGCGCTTGCGCAGAGGCAGGAGCTGGACCGGCTCAAAATGCAGCTCTGCGAGGAGAACGGGGTACGACTGATTGTGTGGCCGTACAGCGTGGAGCCGACGGAAAAAAATGTGCGGCAGATGCTTGGGAAAGACTGAGACTGGTTGGAGGATGCTTATGCTGAACACACAACTGATTAACGGTGTGATGATCGATTGGAACAAGGTCGGCAGGAACAGCTATATCCGTGATATCGCGTCAATTAGTGGAGTAGAACATATCCCGTTCACGCATCCGGTGACGTTTTTTGTAGGGGAGAACGGCAGCGGGAAGTCCACCCTGCTCGAGGCGATTGCCGTAGCCTATGGTTTTAACCCGGAGGGAGGGACCAGGAACTACAGCTTCTCCACCTATGACTCTCATTCGGAACTCTGTCATGCGATCCGGCTTTCAAGAGGAGTGCGCCGCGCCGCAGGCGGATATTTTCTGCGGGCGGAGAGCTTTTACAATGTTGCGACGAAGGAAGATGAGTACAGCCGGGGACCGGGCGGCAGACCGCAGCATTTCCATCAAAAATCACACGGGGAAAGCTTCCTGGCTCTGGCTCAGAACAGTTTCAGGCCGAACGGTCTGTACTTGCTTGATGAGCCGGAGGCGGCGCTTTCCCCACAGCGACAATTGACATTGCTTATGGAAATTGACCGGTGTGTAAAGGAAGGGTCTCAGTTCATTATCGTAACGCATTCTCCCATTATTCTCGGTATGCCGGGCGCGCAAATCTTAAGCTTCGATGATGGTCCGATCCACCCGTGCATGTACGAGGAGACGGACAGCTATCAGGTGACCTCCATGTTCATCAACCACAGGGAGCAGCTTCTGCGCAGGCTGCTGGATGAGACAACGCCTTTTTCATAACGTTATTCCGTTGTTTCTCTCTCCGCCAAAGTGGCGGTAAAAGACAGGTGCTGGACTGCCGGCTTATGCTTGTCATCCGCTTCGATTGCGCTGATGATCATCGCGGCTGCTTTTTCGCCGATTTCAAATCCGGGGAGTTCCATGGAGGTGAGGGAAGTCTCCAGCATGTCTCCGACGCGGTGTCCTGTCATACTCAGGATCCGGATGTCCTGCGGCGTCTTCAGGCCGTTGTCCCTTAGAGCCCTTATAGCGCCCATTCCCTGCGCGTCTGTCGCGGCAAGGATCGCATCCAGTTCCATGTTCTCGTCAATCAGTTTGACTGCGCAGTCGTAGCCGTATTTCATGCCCCGCAGCTTGGAATCGCGTTCGGCGGTGATTTCGGGAAGGCCGAATTCCTGAATCGCCTGTTTGTAACCGCGGTAGCGGTCCGCATAGGGGGGGATCTTATCGGAGCCGTTGATGAGACCGATTTTTCGGCACCCTTTCTTATAAAGATATGTGACGGACTGATAGCCGATATCCGTATAGTCCACCACGACACTGCTCATTTTCAGATCATACCGCCGGATGACCTGGACGACCGGCATTTCGACACTGATATCACGGACGATCCGGCGATTCTGACCGGTACCTGCAATAATCATCCCGTCCACAAATCCGTTCCGGAGTCTGTTCAGACTCTCTTTTTCCACCAGCTTATCGTTGCCTGTATTCACAATGATTGTCGTGTAGCCCTGTTTTCGGGCTTCTTCTTCTATACCGCTGGTAACTTCGGCGAAAATAGAGAAGGATAATTTGGGAATGATCAATGCGATTGTGTTGAGCCGCCCCTGGCGCAGGCCGCGCGCGATTACATTAGGCTTGTAGCTCAGTTCCTTGACCGCAGCCATGATCCGAGCCTTTGTTTCCGGATGAACGTACGAAGTATTGTTCAGGGCTCTGGATACTGTTGAAACATCGCAGTGCGCGAGGGCTGCCACATCTTTGAGTGTTGCCATATTTTCCTCCGTAGCTTATGCTCTCCGATCAGTTTCTGTACGGTATCAGTATACCTCTTTTTTTATATAAATACAATCGTTTGCATGAACGTTTTATTCATAATCTTCTGAATGTTTTTGGGTGCTCGTGGTGAGGAACTGTTGGAAATGGGTGTTTTGCACAATTTTAAGCGAGAAAACTATCGAAAGCGCACAAAATATGCAAATAATTGCAATGAATGTGCAATTTATTGCAGAGGGCCTGTAAATTGTTGCCACGGGACAATGGGAAATGGTATAACATAATCACAACAAAGCAAACGATTGCACAGAACGCCGGAAAGGCGCCGCCGGAAGAAGTGCAGAAGATGTTTCAACGAATCTACACCCCAAACATTTCAAAGATATAAAGGAGATAAATATCATGGCAAAAGAGAAGACCTTCAAGACAATATTCCCGGCAGTTTCCGTCCCGCTCAACGAAGATTTTTCCATCAATGAAGAAGAGTTCCGCGTATATCTCCGCTGGATCAAGTCATTCTACGGCAAGGGCATCGAGGGCCTTGTCTGCAACGGCCACACAGGCGAGATCACAGGCCTGACCAGAGCTGAGAGAAAGCGCGTCACAGAGATCTGCGCTGAGGAGTGCGGCGATGTCATGACCATCATCTCCGGCGTCAACTGCGAGAACACACAGGAGTCCATCGAGATGGCAGCAGAAGCTAAAGAAGCCGGCGCTGACGGCATCCTCCTTATGCCCCCGCATATGTGGCTCCGCTTCGGCATGAACCCGAACGCTCCGTTCCAGTACATCAAGGACGTCGCTGAGGGCGCCGACATCGACATCATCATCCATCTGTATCCGGCAACATCCAAGGCCTTCTACCCGGTAGAGACCCTGATCAAGATGTGCAAGGAGATCGACCATGTCAAGTGCATCAAGATGGGCACACGCGTGACCTCCATCTATGAGCATGACGTACGCCTCCTCCGCCAGGAGTGCCCGGACATCTCCCTCATCACATGCCACGACGAGACACTGTGCGTAAGCTGGTTCCCGGGCATGGACGGCGCCCTGATCGGATTTGCAGGCTGCGTTCCGGAACTGATCTGCCCGGCCCGCGAAGTATTCGCTAACCCGGACAAGCACACGCTCAAGGAAGCCCAGGACTGGTCCGACAGGATCTACCACATCTCCCAGGCGATCTACGGCGGCGGCCAGCCCTCCGGCGAGGCTCATGCAAGACTGAAGGAGACCCTGTACCAGCGCGGCATCTTCAAGAACGCCCTCATGAGAAAGCCGGTCCTTCCGCTCGACCAGGAAGAGAAAGACTGGGTCGCTGAAGGCATCAAGAGATCCGGCCTCGGCAAGGTCGACATGACCCAGTTCGCCTGATCCGCCAAAAAGAGCCGGATGCTGACGCGGCCCGGACGGGGCTCACCGTCAGGCCGGCCTGACAAGAACTGCAAATGAATGGCTCTGCGCCGGTCTCAGGTATTGTGCGAAGAACGCATAAGAGCCCGGGACCGGCGTTCTTTTTAAATAAAAACAGTTCGTAAGAGGTCTTACCTCGGGCGCTGTAAAAGGCTGATTTAAAAAGGAGCCGTTTGCTCTTGATGGGCGGGCTCCTTTTTTGCTGCACCAACCGGCAGAGCGGGCCGTGCTCGCACAAGCAAGCTCTAGGGGCGAAAAATAAAAAAAGGTCTCGCGGGCGAGACCTTAATATAGTGCTGCTGCCAGCGAGACTGCGAGGGAGCGTCCCGCTGGCAGCAGTATTTCGATGAGGCAAAGTACTGTGGGAGGTCGTTACTGAGTTTTTATTAATACTCCAGCTTCCACATATATCTTCTCATTGTGAGCGGATGATTGCGGACGATTGCCAGCTGCTCGGCATACACACGAAGGATGCCGGTGATCAGCATAGGATTGAAGAACTCGACAACCGATTTGTTGATAACGGAGCTGAGACCGTAGTCCTTGGCGTCGACAACAGTGACCTTGGCGTCGAATCTCTGAAGGAATGTGAGCGCGCGGCTGTCCATCGGACGTGTCGGGCCATCGCTCATGAGCAGGAGATACGGAACATCCTTGTCTACCAGCTCGAACGGGCCGTGGAAGAACTCGCCTGCGTTGAAGGAGCTTGCCGGAATCCACTGCATTTCCATTAAGAGGAACATGGAGAAGGAGTACGCGCTCATCTGTGCGGCACCGGAGCCCAGGACATAGATCGGGCTGACCTGTGCATAATTGTCAGCGAACTCTTTGGCAAGCGGCGTCAGAGACTTGACAGCATTCTCAATGAGGTCATAGATCTTGGAGAAGCCGTCCTGCATTGCCTCGTAATCAGCGTAGCCTTCGTATGTGTTTAATACTTCGCACGCGAAAGCGAGAACATTGCCCATTTTTTCCATCTTTGCCGCATAGTTCGCATAGAAGCCGTGGATGATCTGGTATTCGGAGTTGGCAGCAAGCTTGGAGTTTGGATCAATTGTTACGCTGACAACGGTTGCACCGAGATCCATGGCCTTCTTGGAAGCCACAACAGTCTCCGGAGTAGAACCACTCAGGGAGCAGGTCACCACGATTGCGGTCTCGTCACAGGAAACAGGGGTGGAGTAATTGAATTCGTTTGCGGTATGGATACTGGAACGAATGTTTCTTGCGTTGCGATCCATGAAGTATTTTGCGGGGAACATCTCGGACATGGAAGCTCCGCAGCCTACAAAGAGCAAAGACTTGATCTCAGGCTTCTTTGCCTTGATATCAGCAACAATTTCTTTTACATTCATCTTTCGAATCCTCCTTTGTTATTATGAATACATCATATAACAATATATAACAAATGTCAATTTCAATAATACAAAAACCCAAAAATAAAGTAAAATCAAACTTTTTAGAACCTGTTGGAAAATCATAATTATAATGTTATAATACAAATATATACAACGAATTCCATAAAGGAGGTTTATTATGAGGCTTATCGGCATCGGTGATAATGTATGTGATGTGTACCTTCATCTCGCGGAAATGTTTCCGGGAGGTCAGGCCTTAAACGTGGCTGTATTTGCAAAAATGCAGGGAATCGACTCCGCATACCTCGGTGTATTCGGAGATGATGAAGTGGCAGAACATATAGAGAACAC
>JAZRKZ010000096.1:0-2653 GCA_045646565.1 Lachnospiraceae bacterium | reverse complement strand
ATCCGGTGGAAACAAAAATATCCGGACGAGGTTATCGCAATCATCAGCCTTGATATGGCTGTCCCGGCTGCCTATCTCGCATGGAGCAGGAAACAGGTCAATCAGCGAATTCGATTCATGAAGAGAATGCGAATACTCAACAATTACGGAATGCTCTTCTGGTACCCACTTAACGAGCGCGGGCTGAGCGGGAATGAAATCAAACACCAGAGGCTTTTGCGAAGAAGAAACGCAATGAATCCCTGCTACCAGAACGAGGCGAAAGCGCTGCTGAAAAACGCAAAGCGTGTGCATACAGCAGGAACAATTGCGTGCCCGATTCTGATGTTTGTATCTGACGGCAAGCAGGTATCAGCCGGATGGATTGAGCATGAACGGGAATTTGCCGAACAGACAAATGCAAGAATAATATACCTGAACTGCGGGCATTACATTCATTATTATGAAAGTGAACGTATCAGCAGGGAGATCAGAGCTTTTGTTAATCAGACAATAGGATAACCGCAAGAATCGGGATTTGTAAAGACGGTTAATCGCACACTGAATCAGACAAAAATGCAGGATAACAAATTTGTGGAGGACAATAAGGATCTATGGACAATGATGACAAGAAGAAAAACAGGAAAAAGATTATAAAAAGATTTTTTCGGATAGCCGTAATCATAATTGTCGCTTTGCTTGCAGTCAATATTTGTTTGACTTTATTATTCACACAAAAGATCCCGCATCGCTACGCTTCTGCACAAGAAGGAAAAGAGCTCATGCTTTCAAACACGGAATATTATTCCGGTTTTACGCAGAATGATATTGAATTCAGAATGAAGAAGAGCGGTGCGACGATGGATGAATTGCTTGACAAATCTGCAGGTGAGGTCCGGGATTACAGTTTCTTTGAAAAATACTTCATCGATCATGAAATCGCAAAAATGGCTATAAAGACCGCATGGAACGGTTATGAAATTCCTGAGATCGACGAGATCATTTTCATCAAGACGGACATGTCGGTGGAAATGGGAAACAGCGGATATACGCATGGCACCCAGATCTATCTGAATTCCGGTTTCGTTACAATCAATTCCATATTGGGCATCTTCCCCGGTTTCTCAGAATTCTTTGATGAATTGTTATGGCATGAGTATTTTCACTGTCTCAGCAGATGTAATCCTGAATTCAGGGAAAAGATATACTCCCTTATTCACTTTACTGTTGCAGATTCTGATTTTGAATTACCGCCCAGTGTACTTGAACGTTATCTCAGCAATCCTGATGTCGAGCATCATGATGCCTATGCAACATTTATCATCGATGGACAGGAAATCGATTGCTTTGCTGCCTGGATTACAAAGATGGACTATGCACAGATACAGTCGGATGAAGACTCTGATAAAATGGTTGCGCTTGTTCCAACCGACGGTTCAGATACCTATTACACAAGAGAACGTGCGTCTAACTTCGATGAGGTGTTTGGAACCAACACCAGATATGTGATCGATCCAGAGGAGTGCATGGCTGACAACTTTGCATATGCCATGTTCTACGGCATTAAGGGTAAAGACGGTAAAGGTTATCCTAACCCCGAAATCATTCAGGGCGTGATCGATGCGGTGAGTCATTGATCGATAAAAAACAAATATTGGAAATTGAAGTCGCAACCCAGTTGCGGTGACCTAAGCGTCCCTCCGTGAGATACTTTGTATATAAAGAAAAACACAGTACATCACGGAGGTATTTATATTATGAAGTACAGTTTCAAAAGAAAAAATGAGATCAGTCTGAGGGAGTTTGAAGAGCAGATGAGGGAGCAGGAGAGAGCGCTTAGCCATCTCAAGAGCGGTCAGGTGTCAGCGGACGAAGCGGCGGATTATGTCAGGGGCATCATGGAGAGCGGCCGTCCCTGCAGACGGATGCCTGACAGCCTTTTCTGGGGCTTTGACGAGCCGGAGACAATGCCGGCCGATTCGCGGGTACTGTTCTATTACATGCCGACCTATCTGAACACGGCATTCATGATGCAGGCATACAGGATGTTTCCGGAAAGAGTGGGGGCTGTTCCCGGATTTGCAAATGCAATGAGGCGCGCCATGACCGCAAGCGCCGGAAGGGGTTTTACAGGCGCTGATTATTCAAGGGATGATTTTGTGCGGGGGATGATGATATTTGCAAATGTCCACACCAAGGATTTCATTCGGACATACCCGGAGCTCGTCCCCGAAGACTTTACGGTCAAGTATTACGCCGCTTCCCGTGTTATCGAGAGGTCGGTCCGTTCGGAGGAGGAATATCTGGCACGCATCGAGAACACGTGGGAGAACAATCATCTGGAGGAGTACAGGAAGATCGTGGAACTGGAGAATGGGGCAGATGAGCGGCACATCCTGTTCGTCTACGGGAGCCTCATGAAGGACCGATACAATCATGACGCGTATATGGGGCGGGCGGTGTATCTGGGCAGGGCTTCCATCTGTGGATTTGCCCTGTATGATTTGGGGCATTATCCTGGAATCCTGCATGATAGTGGTAACAGATGGGTATTCGGTGAACTGTATGTGGTGAGCGGTGAGGATTTTGAGAAGATCTGCCGGCTTGAGGGGAACGGATTTCTGTACCAGTGCGAGAACGTCGCAGCAAGATCTGAGTACAGCCTTGATGAGGT
>JAZRKZ010000095.1:0-7091 GCA_045646565.1 Lachnospiraceae bacterium | reverse complement strand
GACCGTCCCGCCTGCCGAACCGACTGAACCGCCGAAGAAAAAACCGGGCATAGCCGGGCTGATCGTTTCCGGAGCGCTGCTGTGCTGCGCCGTCATCGCGATCGCGGCAGCCTACTTCTACTACGCGGATTATTTTTCCAGGAGATTCTATCCGGGAACGGTCATCAATGACCGCAATGTGTCCGTGATGGATCCGGTCTCGGTCAAGCAGGATATCGCAAATGAAATCGTCACCTATAATCTCAGTATTAAAGAGCTGAACAACACGGTGGAGACGATCACGTCCGAGGATATCGGTCTTGCCTATGTCGATGACGGCGCTGTCGACAAGATCCTGAATGATCAGGATACCAAAGTCTGGTTCCTCCAGATTTTCGGAACAAAGTCTTATGAGGTCAGTACGGGCACGACATATGACCGCGAGAAGGCGGAGCAGGTCGTGAACGGACTTAACTGCCTGAAACCGGAGAACGTCACGCCGCCACAGGATGCGCAGCTCGTTGATAACGGGACGTCATTCTCCATACAGCCGGAGGTTGAGGGAAATCAGCTGAATGAGGAGAAGTTCAGGTCGATGGTCTTTGCTGCGCTGGACGCGGGCGAGACCGAGATTGATATTGTGGCGGACGACTGCTACCTGCATCCGTCCATCCGAAGCGACAACGAGAATCTGAATACCCGCATGAACGAGTACAACTCGATCCTCGGGGTCAATGTATACTATGTTTTCGGTGAGAATACGGAGTATGTCAACGCGGATGTGCTTCGACCGTTCATCACCGACGATGGGAACCATGTCACGCTGTCTGATGATTACGCGAGAAAGATCGTCTATGGATGGGGACAGAAATACGATACGTTCGGTCTTGCGCGCGACTTTACGACGCATTCCGGCGAAGTCGTCCGTATTCCGGCAGGCGGCGACTACGGCTGGGTCATCAATAAGGATGAGACAATTGCAAATGTCCGTGACGCCGTCGACACACAGGCCGCCGGCGAGAGGACGCCGACGTTCCTATACCGCGCGATGGGCTGGGATAACGGAGACATTACCGGGACATATGTTGAAGTCAGTATCTCGGAGCAGAGACTCTGGTGCTACCATAATTATGAACTCGTGATGGAGACAAGCGTTGTCACCGGTCTTCCGACGTCGGAACGTGAAACAAGAAGAGGCATCTATGCGATCGACGCCAAGAAAGAGAATGCGACTCTGGGCAGACTGGACGTACAGGGCTATGCTTCACCGGTCAGCTTCTGGGCTCCGTTCGATGGCGGACGCGGTCTGCATGATGCTCCGTGGAGAGGTTCTTTCGGCGGGAGTATATATCAATATGACGGCTCCCATGGATGCGTCAACATTCCGGAAGAGAACATGGAAGTCATTTTCAACGCGATTGAGATCGGAAACGCGGTCATCATCTACTGATGTCCTGTTATTGATTTTCCTGGGCGACATGAACGCCGGGGCGTTCCAGATTACAGAAAAGACATAATCTATGAAGAAAAAGAGAAAAAAGAACAGAGGCATCATGGGCGTCATCCGCGCGATCCTGTTCGCAGCCGCGCTGTGTGTATTCATCTACTCCGCTTATCAGCTGTATATCATTTTCCACGGCTATGCGGCGGCTGACGCTGAGTACGACTCGCTGGCCGAAGATTTCACAAAGCCGGTGGAAAAAAAGGATCCGGAAGTCACGCCGACGCCGATCATCACAAAAGAGGAAACAAAAGAGGACGTGGTGGTCGACATTATTGAAGATGCCGAGCCGCCCGTTGAGGTGGACTGGGAAAATCTGAAAGCCATCAATCCGGATATTGTCGGGTGGCTGTATATTGAATCCAACAGCAATATCAATTATCCGATCTGCCATACGACAGATAATGATTACTATCTGCACAGAACTTTCAGAAGGGATTATCTGTATGCGGGATCGATCTTCGAAGAGTGTCTGAATTCCGCGGACTTTACGGATCCCAACACGATCGTATACGGGCATAACATGAAGAGCGGCAGTATGTTCGGAACGCTGAAGCTGCTCCGCGAACGAAGCCGGTATGACTCCGGCCCGTATTTCTGGATCCTGACGCCGCAGGGAAACTACAGATATCATATTTATTCAGTCATGGAGACTCCTTTCGATTCCGAGATCTACAACCTTTTCGAGAAGAGAGGACCGGAATTCCTGGCATGGGAACGGAGGCTGCAGGCTGCTTCGGAGATCAGCAATGATCTGCCGCTGACAGAAAACGATTTTACTGTGACCCTGTCAACTTGTACGTCGAACGAATCGATCAGATGCGTCGTTATCGGCAAATGCGTCTCGAGCGTAAAGCCCACAAAGGCCGCAGGCTGAGGAACCTGTTAACTACTTATTCAATAGAAAGTAGGTGAAAATATGAGTCGCGAAATAGAAGAACTTCAGGAGATTATTGACACACATAAGAAGATCGTTTTCTTTGGCGGAGCAGGCGTTTCGACGGAGAGCGGGATTCCGGACTTCCGTTCTCAGGATGGTCTCTATAACATGCAGTACCGGTATCCGCCGGAGCAGATCATCAGCCACACGTTCTTTGTAAATGACCCGAAAGAGTTTTATCGCTTTTACAAGGATAAAATGCTGATCCTTGATGTGGAGCCGAACGCCGCGCATCAGAAGCTGGCGGAGCTCGAAAAGGCTGGAAAGCTGCTTGCGGTCGTGACGCAGAACATTGACGGTCTTCATCAGAAGGCAGGAAGTAGGAACGTCTACGAACTGCACGGTTCCATTCATCGCAATTACTGCATGAAGTGCAGGAAGTTCTTCGGACCGGAGTACATCAAGAAGAGCCTCGGCGTGCCGACCTGTGATAACTGCGGCGGCACGATCAAGCCGGATGTCGTCCTCTATGAGGAAGGTCTCGACAATGACGTGATAAACGGAGCGGTCCGCGCGATCAGCCGGGCAGACTGTCTCATCATAGGCGGAACATCGCTGGTCGTCTATCCGGCGGCAGGTCTCGTTAACTATTTCAGAGGCGACAAGCTCGTTCTTGTAAACAAATCGGCAACGAACCGGGATACGATGGCGGATCTTGTGATCCGTGACCCGATCGGCGAGGTATTCTCGCAGATCCGTGTATAAAAGGTCTGGCCTGTCGGTTGTCTGCAAGATACCGAAATAAAATGCTATGGTGGAGAGGACAGAATTCAGGGAGAATACATTTGATAAATAGATTGAGAAAAAAACTGATCGCAGGCGTGCTGGCAGGCGCGCTTGCGATATCAATTATTCCGGCGGAATATCTGCTGACGGAGCCTGTTTACGGGGCGGCCTTCTGGGAAAACGCGGCGGATCCCGACAAGGAGAGCGCGGATATGGCGGAGGCAGGCGGCGATACAATGTCATCTGCCGACGAGCTTGCGCCCGAAGCCTTTGATACAGAGTACGACGGAATGATCAATGAGTCCGGAACGGGATATGCAGAGGGGAGCGATGCGGCAGATCTGCCCGGAGAAGACGCGGCGCCGGGCGGGCAGGAAGAGCCTTCTGTCCCGGAAGACGCAGAGCCCGAGGATGAGTCCGAATCCGGTTCGGAGGAGGAAGATTCAGAACTCCAGGTCGTCATTCAGTTCACGGAGGACTATGATCATATATCCGGAGACATCATTCCTGTCATCTGGAACGAGACCGATGAGGACCGGATCGTGGAGGAGAATGACTTCTTCAGGGAGGAACTTGTCGGCGCTGCCAGCCTTCCGAGCTCATATGTCACGGAGACAAGATCGGGGATCCGGAATCAGAAATCTCAGCGATGCTGGCTGCATTCCATGACGACGTCTGCGGAGATGAGCATGATTGAAGCGGGACTGGCCGATTCGCTGGACTATTCGGAGCGGCAGATCGCCTACTGGTTTTTTAACCAGACAGAGGGGGATAACTGTCTGCCGGCCAATTCGCCCGACTGGAAAACGGCGCCAGGCAGCTACCTGATGGCGACGGCGGCTGTCGCGAGACAGATCGGTCTGGCAGACGAGGCGTCCTATCCGTCTGATGAGACGATGGAGAGCGCGGTCCTTGATAATAACATCTCCCATATAGAAAAGGTACTTTTCCTCGGTTCCTGGCCTGTCCGTGAGGCAGATTGGAAAGGAAACTCGTGGAAGGCGATGAATACGTCGGTCAAGGCGGCGGTCAAAGAATACGGAGCAGTGGCGATCACGTATTACAGTGGGTATTCCAGTCTGAATCGTACGAATTACGGCTTTTATACGCCGTGGCCATCGTCAGGAGAAAAACGGGAAGCCGATCATTCCGTCACCGTGATCGGCTGGGACGATACAAAGGTCGTACGTGACGATGTGGAGCCCGGCGCCTTTTATGTCCAGAACTCATGGGGCAAAAGCACTCTTAATACGGAGAACGGCTATAACTGGATCTCCTATTATGATTCATCGCTCGGGACTGCGTCGGTCTTTGTACCGGAACACGAGCCTGTTGGCACTCTGCGCGATGAGGATGTCTTTTTCTATACAGGGACCGGCTATATGGGAACGTCGCTCAGCGGTGTGAATCAGGCCGGAAATATTTTTACAGCGGATGTGGATGAGATCATCGACAGCGTCGGATTCTATTCTTACGGGGCGAGTTCGTACAATATAACCGTTGTGAAAAATCTTGCAGATTACTCCGATCCGGGAAGCGGTACCGTCGCCGCTACAGCAAGCGGAACGACAGAGAGCGGCGGTTTCTTTAAGGTGCCTCTTAAGAAAGCGGTGAGTGTGAACGCGGGAGATAAATTTGCAGTTCTCATCACTATGCACGGTATAAATGATCAGACGTTCAGAGCGCTTTTTGAAGGACCATCCAAAACGAATAGGACGACATCGTGTGAAGAGGGGCAGTCTTTTATTCTGATAGATGAAAAATACTATGACTGCGGAAAAGATTCTGTTTCGATAAAAAAGAACGGCCAAAAAGTCACATACTCGCTGAAGGAAAAATTCGGAAATGTCTGTGTTTACGCCTACGGAAACCCGAAACCGATCCCGCAGGGTCCGTTCCCGGACGTCCCGTATGATCATGCGTATGCGAGCGCGATTGCCTGGGCTGTGGACAGAGGTATCACAAAGGGATATTCGGCTACCGGCCTTTTCGGCCTCGACGACACATGTACGAGAGGCCAGATCATGCGGTTCCTCTGGAACTATGCTGGCAAACCGGAGCCGACGGCTGTGGCGTCCAGTCCGTTTTCCGATGTGCCGAAGACGCACACGTTTTATAAAGCTATTCTCTGGGGGAGCCAGAAGGGGATCACAAAGGGATATAGCAACGGCAAGTTCGGGGTCAACGACTACTGCACCCGCGGCCAGATCATGACGTTTATCTGGCGCTACAAGGGATCTCCCAAACCTAAATCCACAAAAAATCCATTCAAGGACAGTATCACTGCGGCATATCTGAAAGCCGTCATCTGGGCCTATGAGAAGGGAGTTACCCGCGGCTTCTCGGACGGAACGTACCGGGATAAAAAGCAATGCACAAGGGGCGAGGCGGTAAAATTCCTGCACAACATGTATTTAAAGACCTGACAGATAAAATAACTCTTTGCGCGAAGGCAAAGAGTTATTTTCTGTTGCAGCCGGTTCCGGAGGCTGGCACCTATTTAAAGCACCAGGCATTCTCCGGGATAATCCGAGGCCGTGCCTGCAAGGACAACGCCCACCTTCCGGTCGTCCCCCTTGTTGAGGACCGGGAGGGAGGAGGAGCGGAAAAGGCCGGTTCCGAAGTATTCTTCGTCGACGCAGAGGATCGTTCCGGCGATATATTCCATATACCTGTGTCCCTGCCAGACATTAGGCGTACACCTCTGTGCGATGAACGGCTGAAGTATCATATCACGTACAGCGCCGCCATCCCACTGCTCCTGCCACACGGTCTCATCCGTCATACAGCCTGCGTATACTTTTTCGCTCTTGCCGAGACAATGATGCTTTACGATATAGCCGTCTTTATGCTGCTTTGCCGTCTCCCACTCGGGGCTGTCCGGCGCATAGAGATACGTTTCTATCACATGTTCGCGAAGGAAGTGAGTCTCCTCCCTGTCAAGGAAACGGTCTGTGAAGGCGTCCGTAAAAAACAGAGCGAAGAGCCGCTTGTCGTGGGCCAGAAAAACAGTGCGGAAGTCGTTGTACCTGGCTTCCTGCAGCATGACCTGAAGGACCTCATCGGACATAGCAAGAATATCCCGCTGATTGAGGGCGCTTAAAACGAGCGAGTCCGTAATCTCGTCAAGGTGGCAGGCGATCTCTTCACTTTCAAATACGCGGACGTCCTTTCCGAGAGCGCGGTAGAATGGGACATACAGCCTGATGGAATCGGACTTATCCGCGCTTTTCAGCACAGAAATCTTTCTGAAGCCATCCGCCATATGCGCGTAATAGGCAAGCATCGATTCCATACGGTCGTCTGTCACGTGATATCCGGCTTGGGCGGCCAGTTCCCGGCCCTTTTTGTCCGCAAAGAAGGAGAGGAAGTAACCGTTCCCGAAGAAACGGGATGTGATCTCACATACCTGGATCCTTCCATCGGCGCCGATAATATAGTCCGGGCGGAAGGTGCCGAGCACGTATGGCTTTTTCTTTACCGCCTCGAGAATTCTGAGAGTCTTGTCGTCGTACGGGATGAGATCGAGGTATTCCTCATAGTGCTCTCCGTAGAAATGGAGACATTTGGCCAGTATTTCCTGAATGCGGTGAAGTTCCCTGTCGCGTTTTTCCGAAATGACCATGGGACGGTCAAAGTACCAGTTGAAAAAATAGGTCGAAAGCTCGGGATGCAGTCTGTCAAATAAGTCCCAATATGTACCGTTCATTTATGTCGGTCCTCCGTGAATGATTCTGTCTGAGAGGAGTTTTTGCGTTCCCTCCCAGCCGGTGTTCATTAAAACGTCGATGATGGAGAGGTTCGGGAAGAACGCCTGCTCATTGCCGTATGTTATCTGCGGATAGCGGATGTCGCCGGTCTCGACGAACCGGAGATTTATGCCTGCTTTTTCGAATTCGGCATAAGAATACAGCTCCCTGCCTCCGATCGCATTGTAATAGGTGG
>JAZRKZ010000094.1:0-2338 GCA_045646565.1 Lachnospiraceae bacterium | reverse complement strand
CACCGCAAGTTCGGATGTCGAGCCGAACCTGTTCTTTATGCTCCTGAGGAGACGATATGCTCCTCTGTTGTCTCCCTCGAACTGAAGGACCACATCGACAATGTGTTCCAATATCTTAGGTCCTGCGATATTTCCTTCCTTTGTTATATGGCCGATGAGTATTACCGGAACACCCGTCTCTTTGGCAAAACGTAGAAGCATTGCCGCAGTCTCCTTTATCTGGGTCACGGAACCAGGTGAAGATTCCACATTCTGAGAATACATAGTCTGCACCGAATCCACAACCATAAGGTCGGGCATTATGGAGCGTGCCTCAGACAATATGTTCTCCATAAGGGTCTCGCTGTATATGAGGCAGGATGTGTCATCTCCGCCGATACGGGCAGCTCGGAGCTTCACCTGACGCGCGCTTTCCTCGCCAGTAACATACAAGGTCTTGAGAGACGGACAGTTCAGCGGTATCTGAAGGGACAATGTAGATTTTCCTATTCCAGGTTCTCCGCCGATAAGGACAAGGGATCCTTCCACAAGTCCGCCGCCGAGAATACGGTCCAGCTCCGCATTGCACAATGATATGCGGTTCTCAGAAGACGAGTCTATTCCAGACAACGGCTCAGGTCTGCTTCCGGCACCGGGCACAGACGCGCTGTAGTCCCCCGCTTTCTTCCCTGTAGCCACGGTCTCCTCCACCATCGTATTCCATTCCCCGCAAGCGGGGCAGCGTCCCATCCATTTTGCACTCTCATTTCCACAGGCTGTGCAGAACCATACCGATTTTGTCTTCATTTTAGCCATCTTAGAACCTTTTGTTTTACTCTCGCAAATATAACAAAACAAAAAAAAGATATTGCCTCTCACGAAACAATATCTTAAGCAATTTCTGAGTGTCAGATTACTCTGCCTGAGCAGCGCAGTCAGCAGCGGTAGTATCGCAAGCCTCACAGCACTGTGCTGTGTCAGCGCAAGCTGTAGAATCACAAGCCTCGCAGCACTCCTCGCAGCAAGCTGGAGCAGACTGTGAATTGCTGTTACATGCACAAGAAGCTGCTGCAAACATAGCTGCAACAATTGCCAAAGACATAAATACCTTCTTCATAAGTCAATGATTTAATTTATTAAACAATATCCTATTTTTCTGCGAATGTAAACATAAAAATCATAAATGCAAGCATTTTTATCATTTTTTACAAATAATTAACTGCCTGATGTTCAATGTGTTCAATTTTAACAATTTTACACAAATTTCTCATTTGATAACAAATTGCAAGCAATCTTCACTCACAGATAACATTTCCGAACATTGACAGCCGGGAAACTTTCATTTATGATTTTCACCCTTAGGAAGTTCAAAAACTTCCATTCCGAAGATTTTTCCTTCTTCAATATGAAAGCGCAGAGCTGTCCTGAAGATATGAAACCCCTGTATTCCGGCTGCTCCGGGGTTGATTACGAGCATATTCCTCTTCTCATCCCGCATCACCTTCAGGATATGCGAATGACCGCAGACAAAAATATCCGGACGGTAGCGGTCTATAAGTTCCCGTGCATGCCTGTCATATCTGCCGGGATAGCCGCCGATATGTGTCATGAGAATCTTCAGTCCTTCACATTCGAAAGACCTGTACAAGGGGCAGTCATAGCGGAGGTCATGATTATCGGCATTGCCGGCCACGCCGACAAGAGGCTTGAAGGCAGCAATGGCACGCGCCAGCTCCATCCCGCCACCGAAATCCCCGGCATGCCATATCTGATCGACAGGAGCCAGAAATTCACGAAACGGTTCATCAAAGAGCCCGTGCGTATCTGAAATAAGGCCGATATACATAGTAATGTCGTTCGCTTGGTTTGTGTTTCTGCAAATTTATTATTTTTGCACACTCTTACACATTTTTAAGATTGTTTTATGGAACTTTTCTTTTCAAGGGATATTGAAGGCGGAATCTGCCGTCTTGACCATGATGAGTCCGGACACTGCATAAAGGTACTGAGGCACAGATGCGGAGACGAGATTTTCGTTATTGACGGTGAGGGAACTCTCAACCGCTGCATAATAGTTTCTGACAGTCACAAGGGTGTGGAGGCCACTGTCCTTGAAAAGACGGAAGGATGGGGAGGGCATCCGTACAGGCTCCAGCTTGCTGTCTGCCCCACAAAGAACAACGACAGGTTCGAGTGGTTTGCTGAAAAAGCTTGCGAAATAGGATTCGACGTCCTTTCCCCTATAATCGGGGAGCATTCCGAAAGAAAAGTGCTCAAGACAGCCAGAGTGGAGAAGATTCTGGTCTGTGCCGCGAAGCAGTCCCTTAAAGCTGCTGTACCGGCAGTAGAAGAGCCTGTC
>JAZRKZ010000093.1:0-9636 GCA_045646565.1 Lachnospiraceae bacterium | reverse complement strand
AGAACGACATGGCTACGATCCGACCTCCAAGAAAACCGATATTCTCATTTAACCATATCATATTTCATTATCCCTCCGCTCATTGCGAACACACCGCACAAACTTCCCAACATCCCGCCTTCGCGCATGAACGCCGTCCAGCCCGCACAGACCTTCCCGGCATCCCCTCCACGCAAAAGAACCGCCGGAATAAATCCGGCGGTCCTCACCTTACTGATTAACGCTGTTAATTAGAATTTTCCTGCCTTTGCAGCCTCCTCGATGGAAACAGCTGTGGAAACAGTCATACCAACCATCGGGTTGTTGCCTGCGCCGATAAGACCCATCATCTCTACGTGCGCCGGAACAGAGGAGGAACCTGCGAACTGAGCGTTTGAATGCATACGGCCAAGGGTATCTGTCATACCATAGGAAGCCGGGCCTGCAGCCATGTTATCCGGATGAAGTGTACGGCCTGTGCCGCCGCCGGAAGCTACGGAGAAATACTTCTTGCCAGCTTCTACGCACTCTTTCTTATATGTACCGGCAACCGGATGCTGGAATCTTGTCGGGTTCGTGGAGTTACCTGTGATGGAGTCGTCAACGCCTTCCTTCCACATGATAGCAACGCCTTCCTGAACGTCGTTTGCGCCGTAGCAGTTGACCTTAGCACGCGGCGAATTCGGGTCCTTGGAATAGCACTTGCGGAATACTTCCTTGACCTCACCTGTCTTATAGTCGAACTCTGTCTCGACATGTGTGAAGCCGTTGATACGGGAGATGATCAGAGCAGCGTCCTTGCCAAGACCATTAAGGATGACGCGGAGCGGTTTTGTACGAACTTTGTTCGCCTTCTCAGCAATACCAATAGCGCCTTCAGCAGCTGCGAAGGACTCATGGCCAGCCAGGAATGCGAAGCACTCTGTGTCTTCTTCAAGAAGCATCTTGCCAAGATTGCCGTGTCCTAAACCGACCTTTCTGCGGTCAGCAACAGAACCCGGGATGCAGAATGCCTGAAGGCCGATGCCGATAGCGGCAGCAGCGTCAGCAGCTCTGCGGCAGTTCTTCTTAATTGCGATAGCAGCGCCGACTGTGTAGGCCCACTTTGCGTTCTCAAAGCAGATCGGCTGAATGCCTTCGATCATATGATATACGTCGATGCCGGCAGCATCTGTGATTTCCTTACATTCTTCGATGGAAGAAATGCCATACTCCTTCAGCGTAGCGAGAATCTGAGGCTCTCTTCTTTCATAGGATTCAAATAATGCCATGGTATATTCCTCCTCTTATTTACTCGTGTCTCGGATCAATCAGACGCGCTGCATCATTGACTCTGCCGTACTGGCCGGAGGCTTTCTCAAGCGCGACGTTCGCATCTTCGCCCTTTTTGATGAAGTCCATCATCTTGCCGAAGTTGACATACTTATAACCAATAATCTCGTCATTCTCATCAAGCGCAAGCTTGGTGATGTAGCCGTCGGTAAGCTCCAGATAACGCGGTCCCTTTGCGACTGTGCCGTATGTTGTACCGATCATTGTACGAGCGCCCTTGCCAAGGTCCTCAAGACCGGCGCCGATAACAAGACCACCCTCAGAGAAAGCACTCTGAGTTCTGCCGTAAACGATCTGCAGGAAGAGTTCTCTCATAGCTGTATTGATCGCGTCGCAGACAAGGTCTGTATTCAGAGCCTCGAGAAGTGTAAGGCCCGGAAGGATTTCAGCTGCCATAGCTGCGGAATGTGTCATACCGGAGCAGCCAAGTGTCTCGACCAATGCTTCCTGGATAATACCGTCCTTTACGTTCAGGGACAGCTTGCAGCCGCCCTGCTGGGGAGCGCACCAACCGATGCCGTGCGTATAGCCAGAGATGTTCTCAATCTGTTTGGGCTTTACCCAATTTCCCTCTTCGGGGATCGGAGCAGCACCGTGCTTTGCTCCCTGTGTTACAGGGCACATGTTCTTAACTTCTGTTGAGTAAATCATAACATCCTCCTCAATTCGTCAGGTTTGTAAGGAAAAATCTTAATTATGATTCTAGCACAATTGGCTATAGTACGCAAGTAACGAATCGGCTTTTTCGGCAGAATTCACGAAAAACACGCTTAAAATCAAGGCAAAACCCTATAGGGCCTTTTGAGGGGAACACACCCGGAACGAGGCTGTCCGAGGCCCTATGACGCCCTTTGGGAAGACTCATTCCCCACTGTCAAAGATGGTTTTCTTTGCGATAAGATGTCCATACGTCTCTTTCCAGACGTGGTGGGGACGCGACGCATCGTAGGCGGTGAGCGCTTCCTTATCCATATCAATCTCGATCATGATGTCATATCGGTTCGACCGGTCGATGACGTTCGGCTTTACCACAACGTCATGTACGCCCGGAATATCCAGCGTTTCACGGAATAACTCCGTGACCGGAGCGATCAGTGACTCTTTGTCGCATCCTTCGACCAGCTTTACTATAATGTAGTGCTTCATACAGTTCTCCTTTCTCACAGTTTTTGCGGACAGCCCCGCTGTTCTCCTGCCGCATCGCAATAATTTCGATATCGGGCTGCCCTGAAGAGACAAGCGGGAAGTTTAAGTTAGTATTTATATCCCCATCTTTCGAACGATCCCTTCCACGTCGATCCCAGGATGGGTAAAGTAGAGTCTGCAGATTTGCTCTGCCAGTTCCTCGGAAATTCCGTTCCGTAACGCAATCTCCGATACGGTCTTTTGTCTCTTAATGTCCCGGATCACCCTCGACACGATGATCGGTATGTCGGGCGGAATAGACTTTACAAGGACCTGCGCTTTTGTATGAGGAAGCTCTATTTTTTCCACCTCGATCCTGCCGTCTTCGATTGTCGCGATCATCATCGTGATCGGCATGGTGAACCGCCTCGGCCCGCAGCTGCCCGGGTTCAGGAACCGTATTCCGTTCTCCTCATGATCGTCATACTTATGAGTATGACCGAAGACCACGACACGGGTCCCCCTCTCCGCCAGATCCTGCGGCAGCTCATGGGACTTGTGTATCATGAAGAACTTCACTCCGCCAAGTTCAAATTCCAGCGTGTACGGAATGTCCTCCGCCCACAGCCGGTCATTGTTCCCGCGGACAGCATAGACCGGCGCGTACGTTTTCAGCTCTTCAAGGATCTCCCTCTTTGACATATCTCCCGCATGGAGGATCACCTCACATGTGCGGAGATGTTCAAGGAGCTCCGGCCGGAGCATGTTATGGGTGTCTGAAATAATAGCTGCACGCATCACAAAACCTCCGATCTTACGGGACTGTTCACTCCTATTCCAGAGCCTCCAGCATTTGCTGCGGATTATCCGCCGCTTTCACTTTCCCGATCGCCCTGACGATCACGCCCTCCTCATCGATCAGATACGTCGTGCGCACAACGCCCATGGAGACTTTTCCATAGTTTTTCTTCTCTTTCCATACATCATACGCTTCAATCGCGACTCTTTCCGGATCGGAGAGAATCGTGAACGGCAGGTCGTATTTCGTCTCAAAATTCTTGTGGGATTTCACACTATCCTTGCTGATTCCGAGCACCGTGGCTCCTTTCTCCCGGATCTGCGGATATCTCTCCGCGAAGCCGCAGGCCTGCTTCGTGCAGCCGGCAGTGTTGTCCTTCGGATAAAAATAAAGAATGACTTTCTGTCCGCGATACTCCTTAAGTGAATGCATTTCCCCGTTCTGGTCCGGCAGTGTAAAATCCGGTGCCTTTGTTCCGACTTCCAGCATATGTCCATCCTCCTTACTAAACGACTGCCCTGTCATCTCCGCACGCCTCATAGTCCGCCTGCTGACAGGACCATCCTGATATAAAAAATATAAAATATTTTCTTCCGCCTGTGAAGTCTCATTTGACGAAAGACGTGTTTTGCGCATCCTGCTCTTTGTTCAAAAAACACGTCAGCGCGGAGATTTTGTAAAGCGATGAAGTATTTATTGACATAAAGATACGGATGCTAGTAATATGGTATGTAAATTTTAACCAATAGGGAGGCTTTTGTTATGAAAAAGAAGTTTTTGTCCATCATACTTGCGTCCGCAATGGCAATCAGTATGTTTGGATGCGGAAGCTCAGCTGTCAGCGGCGTATCGGGAGGTGCGGATTCGGCTGCAGCAGGAGCGGATGCAGCAGCAACAGACGGCACGACCGGTGAGGTTTCTGCCGACGACCTCAATGTTATGCTTGAGACCCCTGTAGAATCACTTGATCCGCAGCAGGCAACAGACGGCACCTCTTTCGAAGTCATTGCCGACTACACAGACGGCCTTATGCAGATGGATGCGGATGGCGCACCGATCAACGCGATCGCAGAGAGCTATGAAGTCACAGACGACGGTCTGACATATACGTTCCATCTTCGCGAGGATGCGAAATGGTCAAACGGCGATCCGGTAACCGCGGCAGATTTCGTATTTGCATGGCAGAGAGCGGTCGATCCGGAAATCGCTTCCGAATATTCCTACATGCTGAGCGATATCGGCCAGATCGTAAACGCTCAGAACATTATCGACGGTACAAAGGACAAGAGCGAACTCGGCGCTGTCGCTGTTGATGACAAGACACTTGAAGTCAAGCTCATCGTTCCGGTCAGCTACTTCCTCAGCCTTATGTATTTCCCGACATTCTATCCGATCAATGAGGCTTTCTTTGAGACATGCGCGGATACATTTGCAACAAGCCCGGAGACAACACTCTCCAACGGCGCATTCATCCTCGATGATTATCAGCCGGCAGCCACAACGATCCACCTTACCAAGAACCCGGATTACTACGACGCAGACAAGGTCAGCCTTGCAGGCATCAACTATCAGGTCATCCAGGATTCCCAGCAGGCTCTTATGAGCTATCAGAACGGCTCCCTTGACACAACTCTCGTAAACGGCGAGCAGGTCGACCAGGTCAAGGACGACCCGGCGTTCAAGGCCATCGGCGCAGGTTACCTCTGGTACATCAGCCCGAATATCAAAGATGTCGCGGCACTTGCCAACCTGAATGTCCGTTACGCGATCACAATGGCGCTCAACCGTGAAGCTATCACAGCCGACGTTCTCAAGGACGGTTCCAAGGCCACCTACACAGCAGTTCCTATGGACTTCGCTGCAGGTCCGGACGGATCCGACTTCTCCGCGGATCAGGAAATGTTCTCCGATGTGTGCAAATACGACGCCGGCGCAGCTCTCGAGTACTGGAACAAGGGTCTTGGCGAGCTCAATATCACAGAACTCACCCTGACAATGATCCACGATGCAGATGACGCTCCGATCAAGGTCGCTCAGGTCGTCAAAGATCAGCTCGAGAAAGCTCTTCCGGGCCTCACTGTCGAACTTCAGCAGATGCCCAAGAAGGAAAGAGTCGAGCGTATGCAGGACGGTGAATTTGAGATCGCTCTTACACGCTGGGGTCCGGACTATGCAGATCCGATGACATACCTTGGCATGTGGATAACAAACAACTCCAACAACTACGGTTTCTGGAGCAATGCGGAATACGACGGAATCATCGCAGAATGCACGACAGGCGAGACAGCCATGGATGCGGAGGCTCGCTGGGCAGCCCTTTACGATGCCGAGAAGATCGTTATGGACGAGGCCGTTATCTTCCCGATTTATACACAGTGCAATGCTGAGCTTATCTCAACAAACGTCACAGGTATTGAATTCCACCCTGTAGCACTCAACAGAGTCTATAAAAATACTGTAAAGAATCAGTAATTAAAATTCCCTGCAGATCATATGAAGACAACATTCATGAAAAAGGTCTGCAGGAGTCTTAATTAATCAAAACAGGATTATCGCGCGGGGACGGGCAGTATTTCATTACTTCTCCCCGCGCTCTTATCTTTTTGGGGTAACAATGAAAAAATATGTATTCAAACGAGTAGTCACGGCTCTGTTCACGCTGCTGGCGATTACACTCATACTCTTTATACTCATGCAGCTGATGCCGGGCTCTCCGTTCAACGACGAAAAGCTCAATGCAGCGCAAAGAGCTTCCTTATACGCAAAATACGGTCTGGATCAGCCTATCGTGATCCAGTTCTTCCGATATGTGGCAAATATGTTCCGGGGCGATCTCGGCGTAAGCTACAAAATCTCCAAGAACACACCGATTACGCAGCTCATCTCGTCAAGACTGCCCATATCCATAAGAATCGGTTTCGCCGCAGTCACGATCGGAGCGATTGCGGGACTCCTTCTCGGCCTGCTGGCTGCTTTCAAAAAGGATACGATCTGGGATACCCTCGCGACAGTTATCTCTGTCATCGGCGTATCCGTTCCTTCCTATGTGTTCGCCCTGGCCCTCTCCTATCAGTTCGGTTTCAAACTGGGCTGGTTCCCGATGCTTTTCACCGCCAAAGACGTTCTCGGTTCCAGCGTGCTTCCGTCCGTGTCCCTCTCCATGTTCACGATGGCTTCCATCGCAAGATTTACGAGAGCGGAAATGATCGAAGTTCTCGGTTCGGATTACATGCTCCTTGCCGAATCGAAAGGCTTATCGGGCAGCAAGCTGATCTTCAGCCATGCGCTGAGGAACGCCCTTATTCCTATTATAACTGTTCTGGCGCCGCTCATTGTCGACCTTATGACGGGATCGCTCGTCGTTGAAAAGATCTTTTCCATACCCGGCGTCGGATCACTTCTCGTAAACGCGATCCAATCCAATGACTATAATGTCGTTATAGCTCTCAGCTTTATTTATTCGGCAATGTACATCGGCATCATGCTTGTGGTCGATATCCTCTACGGCGTGATCGATCCGAGAATCCGTGTGGCCAAGGAGGGAGATTGATATGACAGACACAGCTATCAAAAAGCAGGTATACTCTCCGACAGACGCGGATTTCCAGTTCAAGAACACGAGGGCAGAAGACTTTGTAGATACAAACTTTGCCTCCCAGAGCTTCCATAAAGAAGTGGCCGCCAGATTCTGGCGGAAAAAGAGCGCGGTCGTCGGCCTTGCATTTGTTCTCGTTATCGCGTTTTTTGCATTTGCAGGCCCGTCAATGAACAGCTATACCTATTCGGGCCAGAATCTTGACCAGAAAAATCTCGCACCCAGGATCCCGGTCATTGAGAATACCGGATTCTTTGACGGACACGAGAACATACGGACCACTTCTGGCGTAAAGACAGTTAACTACTATTTCGAAAAAGGTCTCACGGACACCTTTTACTGGTTCGGAAGCGACAACTTCGGAAGAGACATCTGGACAAGAACATGGTCCGGAGCGCAGGTCTCCCTGATCATCGCCGTTGCCGCCGCCATCATCGATATGATCATAGGCATGAGCTACGGTCTTATTTCAGGATACTTCGGCGGCAGGGTCGATATGGTCATGCAGCGAATCCTTGAGATTTCAAATGGCATCCCAAGGCTCGTCATCGTCACCCTCCTTCTGCTGATCTTCAAGCCGGGTATGCTCACGATCATCGTGGCCCTTATGCTGACAGAGTGGGTCGGAATGAGCCGGATCGCGAGAGCCGAGATGCTGAAGCTCAAAGAGCAGGAGTTCGTACTTGCGTCGCGGACTCTCGGAGCGGGCAGCATGCATATCATTTTCAGCGAAGTGCTGCCGAACATTATCGGCCCCATTATCACCCAGGTCATGTTCTCGATTCCGACGGCGATCTTTACCGAGGCGTTCCTTTCATTTGTAGGACTCGGCATTCCGGTCCCCAGATGTTCCCTCGGCTCTCTGATTTCTGAAGGCTTCAACAGTTTTACGACACATCCGTATCAGATCATCCCTCCGATTGTTGTCATGGCGCTGCTCATGCTGAGCTTCAATCTGGTGGCTGACGGTCTCAGAGAAGCTCTCGATCCGAAACTTAAGGAGATGTAAAGAAAATATGGCTGAAGAAAAGAAACAGGAAAAAATACTTGATGTCAGAAATCTTGACATTACCTTTGAGACGACCGCCGGCCCGGTCCACGCCATCCGCGGCGTGAATCTGGATCTCTATCAGGGTGAGACCGTCGCCATCGTCGGAGAATCCGGTTCGGGCAAATCCGTCACCATGCGGGCCGCCATGGGTATTCTGGCCAAAAATGCGATCGTCAATTCCGGTGAGATCATATACAGATACCGCGATAACGTGGGAGGCATCGACTACGACCCCGACAAGGACACCGAAGCCCAGTGGAAAGAAGCCGATATCCTGAAGAAGGATAAAAAATGGATAAGAAATCACATCAACGGCCGGAGAATGGCGATGGTCTTTCAGGACCCGATGACAAGTCTGGATCCGACGATGACCATCGGCAGGCAGATCATGGAAGGGATGCTCTGGCATTACAAGATCGATAAAAAGGACGCCTATGAGCGGTCTTGCAGCCTGCTCCGCGAAGTCGGTATCGAAGACGCCGAAAAAAGAATGAAGCAATACCCGCATCAGCTCTCCGGCGGTATGCGGCAGAGAGTGGTCATCGCGATCGCGATCTCCTGTAATCCGGACCTGCTGATCTGCGATGAGCCGACGACCGCTCTGGACGTGACGATCCAGGCCAAGATCCTGGAGCTGATCAAGAGGCTTCAGTCGGACCATGGCATTTCCGTCATCTATATCACCCATGACCTGGGCGTGGTGGCCAAGGTCGCCGATTACGTCAACGTCATGTATGCCGGCAAGATCGTGGAGGTCGGCAACATTGAAGAGATCTTCTACGAGCCGAAGCATCCCTATACCTGGGGCCTTCTTTCCGCCATGCCGGATCTGGAGACCGACGATTCCAGGCTCTATACAATCCCGGGATCGCCTCCGAACCTGCTGCATGAAGTGAAGGGAGATGCTTTCGGGCCGAGAAACCAGTATGCGCTGAAAGTGGATTCCCTGGTGGAGCCGCCCATGTTCAAGGTGTCAGAGACTCATTCTGCCGCTACATGGCTGCTGGATCCGAGGGCGCCGAAGGTGGAAATGCCCGAGGAGCTTAAGAAGCGTATCGCAAGAATGTTAAAGGAGGCCAAGACCGATGCCGGCGAATTATAATGCAGAACCGATCCTGAAAGTGGAACATATGAAGCAGTATTTCAAGTCCGGATCATCCTTTACGGTCAAGGCTGTGGATGATGTGAGCTTTGAGATCTATCCGGGCGAGACTTACGGCCTGGTCGGTGAATCCGGTTCGGGCAAGACGACCATCGGACGAGGGATCATCAGACTTTATGATCCGACCGACGGAAAGATCACCTTCAAAGGGGCTGATATCAGCGGCAAGATGGATTCCGACACCAGAAAGCTCCTGCGAACCAAGATGCAGATGATCTTCCAGGATCCCATGGCTTCCCTGAACCCCCGGAAAAAGATCGGGGATATCATCGGGGAAGGACTGGACATCCATCATTTATATAATAGTAAGGAAGAAACAAAACACCACATCGACGCCATCCTTGCCAAGGTAGGCCTGGCGGCGGAGCATTACGACAGGTATCCCTACCAGTTCTCCGGCGGCCAGAGGCAGCGTGTCGGTATCGCCAGGGCCCTGATCATGAATCCGGAACTGATCATCGCCGATGAATGCATCTCCGCGCTGGATGTTTCCATCCAGGCGCAGGTGGTCAACCTGATGAAGGACATCCAGGAGGAAACGGGAACGGCATAACTTTTCATTGCCCACGACCTGTCCATGGTCAAATACATCT
>JAZRKZ010000092.1:0-3961 GCA_045646565.1 Lachnospiraceae bacterium | reverse complement strand
GCGAAGGCTTGAACCTGCAGTTCTCTAACATCATTATCAATTATGATCTTCCGTGGAATCCGATGAAGATTGAACAGCGGTGTGGCCGTGCGGACTGTTTTTTGCAAGCACGTTTTGCAGAAAAGTGCAAAACGTTTTTGTAGGTAAGTGCAACTACATTTTGTAGGTAAGTGCAACGGCTTCTGCCGGCCGGTTGACAGCCGGCAGCTGACCATTACAGACATATATCATATAGAAAATAGTTACATTTATAGCATCATGGAAAGGAAGCGTTTACCACTCGTCTTCGAATGGAGTAGGCTCGTCCATGCGGCTTTTCACAAAAGCATCCGCATCCTCATAGAGCCCTTCCTGAGCCAGGTACCTCCAGGTGTAGCAGAGTTGTCTTTGAAGCATCCGGATCTTTTCCCTGGCAGCTTCCGGCGTCTGTTTGTGAAGAAGTTCGTTTTCCTCCCGCTGTTGCCGTTCTTCCTGCGTTTCAGCCTGAAGACCCGTGTACTCCTGAAGATAGGCGAGTTTCTGCGCTTTGGACATCCCTTTCGTTGCTGCATCCAGTTCCCTGTCTGTTCTGTATACGTCCAGGAAATCAGGTGCCGGATGGGACGGATACGCGCAGGGGTATCTGGATGGCGGAGTTTCTCTGACACTGTGACCGGCAGCCACCCAGCGGCGCAAGGCCCGTTTCTCATAAGGTGTCATTGGTGTCTTGAGTTCATATTCCTCTAATTCCATGGCATTGGTATATGCGATGTCTTCACTTGTGAACTGGTACCCTTCAGGATCGGACTCGAACTTATCCCATGGAAAGACGTAGTCCGCTGGATACAGGTCATGTACATTGAAAGCTTTATATTTAGCCATTGTTCCCTACCTCCCGTGAGTTGATCTTCTGGAAAGCCTCATTGATGCTGGATTCCCGCAGCCGGTTATTGACGCCCGGGAACAGGATCAGTTCCACATGATGTGTCAGCCGTCCGATGAGCGCTGTTGTCATCCTCTGGTCATACAGGACATTGACCCACTGCGAAAACTCCAGATTCGTGTTCAGGATCACAGACTTTTTTTCGTGGATCTCTGAAAGGTAATCAAAGAGGAGCTGAGAACCAGCCCTGTCATACGGCACATAACCGAATTCGTCCAGAATAAGGATCTCTGCTTTGCCGAGCTTCTTTTTCAGGGTATTCAGGGTGCCTTTTGACTTGCTTTCCGAAAAAAGGTTGATCAGTCCGGCGGTGCGGTAGAACGCAACCGGTATCCCTTCGTTGCAGGCGGCAATGCCGATCAGGGTAGACAGCATGGTCTTACCTGTCCCAGTGCCTCCATACATGATGATGTTCTTTCCGGCCCGGTAATAATCCTGCTCCAGCAGGGACTTGAAAGAGACCCCTTCAGGGAAGTCGATCTCATCCGTACGGAACTGGTCCGGCGTATAGAGCTTTGGAAATCCGGCCGTATTGAGCATCGTGGTGATCCGGCGTTCCCTGCGGTACTGTACTTCATTCGCAAGAAGGTTATACAGGTACTGCTGATTGGTCTCACCTTCCTGCGTCATCGCACGTTCCGCCAGGTTCGAGGACAGCCTCAGCTGTTTGCAGCACAGGGCGATCGATTCCTTCAGTTCAGGCATTTACGGCACCCCCTCTCCTGAGCAGTGCATCCAGTCCTTCCAGATCATTATGGAACGGTATCACCGTCTGTCTGGGAATGCTGTCGTTATCGGTAAGCGGGGGCAGCTCCGGGACATCCGCATAAATGCGGCGGTACAGGCTCTTCAGGCTGTCAGGATCCGTGGCGTGGAGCCGGACCGCTTCATCCACCGTGCCAACGGCAGATGAAAAACCGGAGCGCTCTGTCAGCTCGGAAAGGACCTTCAGTATCCGTCCGCGTTCACTGCTTTCACAGGCATCCATATACAGCTGCATGCTCTGCGGCATCATGTCATAGATCCCGCTGTTCCTGAGGGAGCGCGGCTTACGGGCTATATATTTAAGGTAAGGGATCCAGTTCATGCTTTCCCTTTCATCGCCGTACAGGCGCCTGTGCCGGACGATCTCATGCAGGCTGCTGTCCATGACGATGACCTCGGAAGAAGTCAGTTCCAGCCGGACAACATCCTCACTGTATGCAGGCGATGCGGAATAGCGGTGTTTCCCCTTATCCAGCGTGAACTTTCCGTACTTATCGGTCCTTGCAGTGGTATACAGGGATGTATTGAACGGCGTTGCGGGAAGCGGAAGGAGTGCAGCTTTATCCTTTTTGAAGATCTCAGAGATAAAGCGTCCCCGGGCATCGTCATAATGCTCGCGCTCCATGTCCAGATCACAGGCCGAAAGGAGCTCGGTGTTCTTGACCTCCAGATCCTCGAATTCAGGGATCGGGACTAACTCGTTGCGGCGCAGGTATCCGACTTTGTTCTCGACATTACCTTTTTCCCAGCCTGCATCCGGATTCATGAATACCGGTTTAAAGCGGTAATGCTCGGCAAACCGCTGGAAGCGTTCCGTTACATTGCGTCCGCCGCCTTTGATGATATCCGTGACGATGGTGCGGGTGTTGTCGAACCAGATCTCCGTCGGTACGCCGCCGATGTATTCGAAGATCGCGACAAGTCCTTCCAGGAGGCACTCCATGTTTTCGCCATAGTTCAGCTGCAGATAACCGCCATTGCTATAGGGGAAACTTAGCACCAGGTACTTTGCCTCATGATGGAGCTTTCCGTTTTCATAGAAGTCAGCAGTTCCGAAGTCGGCCTGCGCTTCACCGGGGAAATGGTTCAGAGGCAATGCACCTTCCTCTTTTGAGAGCCTCAGTTCTTTCTTCTTTTCGGTGACATAGGATACCAGAAGACGATAGCTGCAGTCATATCCCGACGCTTCCTTCTGGAGCCGTCTGTGTATGCGTTTGGCTGTGTGACGCTGTTTTCGCGGAGCTTTCAGATCCGCTTCCAGCCAGCTGTCGATCAATGGCTTAAAATTATTCAGTTTTGAAGTGTGTTGGGCCTCCTTTTCCGGCGCTGGTGGTTCAGGATTAAAGTCTTCCATGTCCACATACTTACGAACCGTGCGCCAGTCTAGGTTCATAAGGGCTGCAATTTCGGACAGATTTTTTCCTTGTCCGTAATAGTAAGTTCTGATACGATGAATCTGATCCATTGTAGTCATACTCCTTTCCTCCTTGTATTTATTGGCTGCTCACCAACGACAAGGATATAGATTGGTTCATATGTCTGCAATGGATTCTTTGCAATTCCGACTCGGGAGCTACCACTCGGCGCTGCCCTTTCCTGGGACTTGCATATATTTTGCAATCACCTACATTTTGTAGGTGCAATTACCTACATTTTTGTTTTGCACTTTTCTGTATTTAAATTTTACAATAAACAGCTCAAGGTAAAGCTTTAGCTGCACTTCTCCATTTAAGGGCTGCTCGGCTGCAGCTTCATACGAATCCGTCATCGCATCATAAAAGACAAGCGGCTTAGTGACAGGCAGCGTCACACAGCCATCGAAGGTCTCATCCGCCGATTCATTGAAAAAGAAGAATCGCTGTCCGTCTTTCTCATAATGGTAAAAACTGAGCTGCTTATGTGCAGGCATGACCGTAATTTTTCTCGTTCTTTTCCCGTAAAGGGTATAAGGCAATGAGGAAAGACTTGCTACAGGCATCGTTTTCATAAATGAATAATCAGGTTCATTATTGCCCTCGTCGCGAAGGATCCGACAAGGTGCGCTGTCAACAAAAATAACAGGAAAGTCCTTCGCCGCTTTTGCAAAATCAATAAGTCCTTCAGGAATCTGCTCAGACCGAGGCACTAAAAGTTCATCAAAGGTTACCCCGTTTATAATAAGTGTTCCCGATTCCACAGTTCCCTTATACTTCTGTAGATTGCGAAGCATATCCAGACTGACAATATCATATTCTATCTGGTTTTCACTGAGTACACGGCAGACCTTCTGCAACG
>JAZRKZ010000091.1:0-9927 GCA_045646565.1 Lachnospiraceae bacterium | reverse complement strand
CGGCCGGCCGCAAGCGGTCCGAAAGGGGAAACCGGCACGACGGTCAAATATCAAAAGACCCGGAGGGGCTTAAAGCCCGAAGGGCTTTGATACCACCTCCATAGGACGCGGTTCAGCACCGCATGGGGGTGGAGGTTCATGGTATAATGAAGGCTGAAAAGGCAGGCTTTTTTCAGCTGTGTCTCATGATTTGACGGAGGAAGACTATATGGCAAAGCTATTATCGGGTAAAGAAGTTACAGCGTCACTCAATAAGAAGATTCTCGAAAAGGCGGAAGCCCTGACCCACGCAGGCGTCGTACCGACACTTGCGATTGTCCGTTGCGGGGAGAATCCGTCCGACTGCGCGTATGAAAGAGGCGCCATGAAGCGGGCGGAAGCGACCGGGATCAGGACACTGAATATCATTCTTCCGGAGGATATTGCGAGGGAGGAGCTGATTGGGGAGATCGAGAAGCTGAATGTCAACGACGAAGTTCACGGCGTGCTGCTGCTCCGCCCCCTGCCGAAAGCGCTGCGGCCGTTCGAGCGCGAGATCTGCAACCGCCTTTCGGTGGAGAAGGATGTCGACTGCATGACGGACCTCAGCAACGCCGGCGTTTATGAGGGAAGAGAGCTCGGTTTTCCGCCGTGTACGCCGGAGGCCTGCATGAAGATCCTTGATTTTTACGGCATTGATCCCAGGGGGAAAAATGTAGCGGTCATCGGCCGGTCGCTGGTCGTCGGAAAACCTGTCACAATGATGCTGATGGGCAGGAACGCGACGGTGACGGTATGCCACACAAAGACTGTGGACGTAGCCGGGATCACGTCGAAAGCGGATATTGTCGTCTCGGCGGCGGGCGTTCTCGGCAGCCTCACGAAAGATTTCGTGCGACCCGGTCAGATCGTGATCGACGTGTCGGTCAACTGGGATCCGAGTAAGAAAGACGGAAAGGGAGGTATGGCCGGCGACGCGGTGTTCGATGAGGTGGAGCCGGTCGTTGACGCCATCACGCCGGTTCCGGGCGGCGTCGGATCCGTGACGACGTCTGTTCTGATGGAGCACGTGATCAGGGCGGCGGAGAAGGCGGTTTGATTTGCATTCCCTGAGAAGGAAGAACTACAGATATAGAAACCATGGAAAGATTAATACATAGAAGCAGAAGATACCATGGAAAGACTATTATAGAAAGTTGAAGAAACCATGGAAAGACTATTAAAGAGAAGTGAAGTACCCGTCGAAATGACGTGGCGTCTTGCCGACATATACGCCTCTTTGGAGGATTGGGAGGCTGACCTCGCGGAAAGCGTGGCGCTTTCGGAGCAAATTGCAGCGTTCGAGGGGAAAGCGACATCCGACCCCGGTACACTGCTGCGTGTCCTTAACATTTATGAAGAGTGCATCCGAAAGCTGTTCAGGATCTATAGCTACGCAAACATGAAGCATGACGGGGACACGGCCGACCAGGGAAATCAGATCCTGCTGCAGCGGGTAATGAAAGCGGAAGTGAAAATAGATGAGAATGTTTCCTTCCTTGAACCGGAGATTCTGAAGCTGTCGGACGAGGCCATAAAAGCGTATCTAAAGGAAGAGCCGGGACTTGACAGATACAAGGTCCTGATTGGCGAGATCATTCGTCTGCGTGAACATACCCTCTCGGAGGAGATGGAGAAAATGCTCGCGTCGGCAGGTGAAATGGCCCGGACCGCTTCGAACGGATACAGCATGCTCTGCGATGCGGACCTCCGATTCCCTGTGGTGAAGAACTCTGAGGGTGAGGAAATCCCGCTGAGCAACGGGCGTTTTGTCCCGACGCAGATGTCGCCGGACCGCGAGCTGAGACGGGAGGCATTTGAAAAGTACTATGAACGGTTCAAGGAGTTCAAGAACACATGGGCCGCTCTCTACGACGGTCAGGTGAAGCAGCAGATCTTTTTTGCGAAGGCCAGGAGGTATTCGTCTACATTTGCAGCGGCTGTAGAGGCAAATAACGTCAGCCCGGTCGTCTGCGACAACCTCTTTGACAGTATCCACCGAAATCTTGACAAGATGCACCGCTATGTCCGTCTGCGCAGAAAGATGCTCGGCGTGGACGAGCTGCATATGTATGATGTCTATGCGCCGATGGTCAGCGACTATAAGGTAAATGTATCCTATGAGGAGGCGCAGAAAGATGTCCTAAGCGCGCTGAAGCCGCTTGGGGAGGAGTATCTTTCGGTGGTGCGGGAGGCATTTGCAGAAAGATGGATCGACGTCATGGAAAATGAAGGCAAGCGCGGCGGAGCATACTCCACCGGCGTTTACGGAGTCCATCCGTACATGCTGCTCAACTGGAGCGGCACGCTGAAGGATGTCTTCACCCTGATCCACGAGATGGGCCATTCGATGCATACCTGGTATTCTTCCCATGCCCAGACGTTCTTCGACTCCCGCTACAAGATTTTTGTCGCCGAAGTCGCTTCGACGACGAACGAGATCCTTCTGCTCGAGTATCTCCTCGGCAAGGCGGAATCCAAAGCGGAGCGCGCGTACCTGCTGAATCATTATCTTGAAAGCTTCAAGGGGACGCTGTTCCGTCAGACCATGTTCGAAGAATTTGAGAGAAAAACGAACGAGATGGCTGAACAGGGAACCCCGCTCACCGCAGATGTGCTGAGCGACACCTATTACGCTCTCAACAGGCAGTATTTCGGTGAGGATATGATCTCCGATCCGCTGATCGCCTATGAGTGGTGCAGGATCCCGCATTTCTACTATAATTTCTATGTCTACCAGTACGCGACCAGCTTTTCCGCTTCGGTGGCCATCGCGCACAGGATACTTGCCGAGGGCCAGCCGATGGTCGACAAGTACATTGACTTCTTAAAGAGCGGCTGCACCGAGGATCCGGTCAGCCTCCTCAGGAAGGCCGGCGTCGATTTTTCGACCGGCAAGCCGGTGGACGACGCGCTGGAGGTGTTCGAGAAGGTCGTCATGGAGATGGAGGAGCTTTCAGCGGTTTAAGGCTGCTTTGTGACGCAGATTTAAAGCATTTTAGCACCTGAATTCTTGTGAATTAAAAAAATCGACTGCCCTACTTGATTTGGGCAGTCGATTTTTTTAAATGTAGTGGTTAGCAACCGACAACGTACAGCAGACATCTCCGATCTTGCCGGCAGCACCCAGGAAGAATTCACATGCGGCGGTGGCCAGGACAAGTGGTCAAAAGCTCCAATCTTGCTTAAAGCGCGCCAGGCGTCGCGGACGCCAGAAATGCGCGCACCGCCGGGATCTGCATAATGCTGAAATGGTGTTTTGCCGGGACCCCGAGACCGATGCGCTCGTAGAGCGGGCGCAGGCCTTCATAGTAGCGGCCCTCCGCGTCATGCACCATGCGGTAAGACGTATAGAGGACGAAGGCTGCAGCAAGGATCCACGCGGCCTGGTCGGCGAAGCAGATGGCCATAAAGCCAAATCTTGAAACGAACGCCGTGCAGACAATGACGCGGGCGATCATCTCGAGAACGCCGGCGAACATGGCCCGGGCGGTGAAGCCCATACTCTGGATCGTCGGTCTGCAGACGTTCAGGATGCCGAGCGTCCAGTAGAAGAAACCGGAGCATATGAGCAGCGTCTCCGAAGCGTCGAGGATCGCCGTCTCCTTGGCCGAGACGAACAGCAGCGAAAGCTCGCGGCCGTAGAAAATCAGCGCAAGTCCGCTGAGAAGGCCGTAACCGAGGCTGAGCGCGATGCCGATGTTGAGGCCTTTCATGGTCCGGTTGCCTTTGTCGGCGCCGTCGTTCTGTGATGCAAATGTCGACACCGCCGCACCAATCGCATCAAACGGGCACATGGCAAAGCTCTTTATTCGGCTGGCCGCTGTGAGGGCGGAGACGTAGAGACTGCCGAGACCGTTATTTGCGGACTGCATGACCATACTGCCGATCGCCGTGATCGAGAACTGCAGTCCCATGGGGAAGCCCATGACAGCCAGTTCCTTCATGACCTCCGGATCGATACGGCGGTCTTCAGCCGTGAAGGCCAGTTCCGGATATTTGCGGACGATGTACATCGCGCATGCGGCGCCGGACACAGCCTGTGAGAATACCGTCGCAATAGCCGCGCCCGCGCATCCCCAGTGGAGCACGACGATACAGAAAATGTCGAGCACAATGTTGAGGACCGCTGAGACAGCCAGGAATACGAACGGCGTCCGGCTGTCGCCGATCGCTCTCAGGATGCTGGCCGTATAGTTGTATAAGAGCGCGAACGGTATGCCGAGGAAGATGATGAAAATGTAAGTCTTCGTGTCAGCATAGATGTCTGCCGGTGTGTTCAGTATGTGTAAGATCGCGTCAGTCAGGATCCCGCAAAGCAGTGTCATGACGCCGGCAGTTGCGGCCATGAGGATGGCTCCGTTATATATGCCGAGACGCAGTTTATGCATGTTCCCGGACCCGAAATCGCGTGCGAGCGGTATACAGACGCCGGTGGCGCTGCCGTTCGTAAAGCCGAGGACCAGGAACTGTACGGATGCTGTTGCACCGACCGCTCCAAGGGCTAAAGAGCCAAGGAAACGTGCGACGATAGCGGTGTCCGCAAGGCTGTAAGTCTGCTGCAGCAGGTTACCCAGAAGCAGCGGCAGCGTGAATGTCAATATGAGATTCAGGGGACTTCCTTTCGTCATATTTTTCATGGTTCTTTTAAAAATACCTCCGTTTGAAATCAATTCTGTGTAAGCGTTAAGCCAAAGCCCGCGATGCATGTTTACATACAGGAAGTGGACTTTGTTTTTGGATACGAGACCCTATTATAACCGGAAGTATGAAAAAGAAAAGAGAAAAAATACAGCAAAAGTCATCTATAAACAGTCAAATTTTGCGGTCGCCCATGCAGCCCGGACAGATGCATAAAGTAACTTAAGAAGCAGATGCAGGAAAAAGGAGCCGGCACATCGCCGGCTCCCGAAAGGATGAATATAAGAAGCAAATAATGATAATTGTCGTTAATGCATCGCCCGCCTGATCGGGATCTGCAGGATGACGTCGCCGATCGCGTCGATTCTGTCTGTGATGACTGCGCCCGCAGCTAAGAAGCCTGCACGGACGATCCTGAGAACATGTGCCGCAGCATAGTAGTCATCGCTGATCTCTGTGTCTATATTCATGGCGCGGATCGGCGCAAGGTGTGCGTCGTAGTACTCAAGCGCTGTCCTTAAAGCTGCGTTCCTGCCCTGTCGGAATGTGTGACGAATCACTGTGACGCCCGGAAGATAACTGATCTCCTCAAAAAGGCTGTTATACTTTGCGCTGCTGGCGTCGTCGACGACGATGACCTGCGCGCACTGGCAGATCAGAGACTCCACATGTGAAACGAGATTGTCTTTCGGATTGTGGGCTGGAATAATGACCAATGTATTCATGTGTGAACCTCCTTGTTTTTGATGGTTCTTATTCTACAGGCAGTCCGTTAACGTTTTGTGTGAAAATTGTTTACGTTTTGTGAAAAGTATCGTCCTGCATTTTCCGAAATATGAACTGCAAATGAACGAATCGGAAGAACGAACCCTGATTCCAGCCTGGCCGGTCAAAGAAAACGTCGGTGAGATCGGCACTTTCGATTTATGTTACACGCCGCATCCTGTATAATAGAAATATCAACTAAGGAGCGTGTGTTTATATGAAACATCAATCATTAAGCGGTGAGCCCGCAGACGCGTCCTTCGATCAACCGGAGGTCAGCCAGAGAACGCATCCCCTGACCTGGCCGGAAGAAGCCCTTGCCAAGCTGGAGACTTTGAAAGAATATCTTCGCGGGCTTGGCAGCGTCGCTGTCGCCTTCTCAGGAGGCGTGGATTCCGCCTTTCTGCTCAAAGTCGCCCACGACACTCTGCAGGATCACTGCATTGCGCTGACCGTCCGCGCCGCAGCCTTCCCGGAGAGGGAGCTGCGGGAGGCAAATGAATTCTGCCGCCGGGAAGGCGTCCGTCAGATCGTCGTTAATACAGATGTGCTGAGCCTCGACGGTTTTCGGCGGAATCCTGCCGACCGGTGCTATTTCTGTAAGCGCCATTTGTTTTCCAGAATGCTGGAGGCGGCGGCGCAAGAAGGCGCGGCCTGTCTGGCGGAGGGGTCCAACATGGACGACATGAACGACTACCGGCCCGGCCACAGGGCGATCGCGGAGCTCCGGATCGCAAGCCCGCTGCGGCAGGCAGGACTTACGAAAGCGGAGATCCGATACCTCTCAAGGGAGCTGGGGCTTCCGACCTGGAACAAGCCGTCCTACGCCTGCCTTGCCTCGCGCTTTGTGTACGGCGAGGAGATATCGGAAGAAAAGCTCCGTATGGTCGAATTGGCAGAACAATTTCTGCTGGATATGGGCCTTGAACAGATGCGCGTGAGAATTCATGCAAATATTGCAAGAATTGAAGTGTTGCCGGATGAGTTTTCGGTTATAATAGAGGATAAGAACAGGAAGATGATATATGCGAGGTTCAGGGAGATTGGATTTGCATATGTCACGCTGGACCTTATTGGATACCGGACAGGCAGTATGAACGAGGTGTTAAAATAGAGAAAGGGGGCAGCATACGTGAGTAAGGCATACAAGAGTGAACCGAGAGTGGACGCATTCGATAAAGTGACCGGCCGGACAAAATACTATGAGGATATGATCCCGGCGGACGCGCTTTATGTGCGCATCAAGCATGCGGAGATTGCCCACGCCATGGTGAAGAGTATCGACACGGAGGCAGCGGAAAAGATCCCGGGGGTCGTGAAGGTCCTGACATGTTTTGACGTGCCGGACATCCCGTTCCCCACAGCGGGCCATCCGTGGTCGATGGACCCGTCCCATCAGGATGTGGCGGACCGGCATTTGCTCAACAGGCATGTGCGCTACTGGGGCGATGACATCGCCGTAGTCATTGCGGAAAATGAAGTCGCGGCAAGTCAGGGACTCCGCGCGCTTACGGTGGAATATGAAGAACTGCCTTTTGTGCTTGATGTGCAGGAGGCCATGAAGCCGGGCGCGCCGCAGCTTCATGAAGAATACCCGAATAATATTCTGAAACATACGTCCATGACAAAGGGCGATTACCAGAAGGCGATCACCGAGCCGGACCTCATCAAGGTCGAGGGCTGGTACGACACGCCGACGGTCCAGCATTGTCATATAGAGAACTTCGGCTGTTTCGCCTACGAGGAGAACGGCCGCATGACCGTCGTTTCATCCACGCAGATCCCGCACATTATCCGCCGTGTCGTCGGTCAGGCTCTCGGCCGGCCGTGGGGCAACATCAGGATCATCAAGCCCTACATCGGCGGGGGCTTCGGCAACAAGCAGGACGCCCTGTATGAGCCGCTGTGCGCATGGTGCAGCACGATGGTCGGAGGCAGATGCGTCCGGCTGATCTGCCAGCGTGAAGAGACCTTCGTCTCGAACCGTGTCCGCCATGCGATGCGTGTCCATCTGGTGACCTGGATGAAACCGGACGGCAAGATCTACGCCCGCAAGGTCGAGTGCTTCTCGAACCAGGGCTCCTACGCATCCCACGGCCATTCGATCTGCGCCAAGGCTTTGGGCTCGTTTGGCCAGCATTATCCGTGCGAGCATATGGAATGCGACGGGTACACAGTCTATACCAACCGGCCGGCAGCAGGCGCGATGAGAGGGTATGGAATGCCGCAGGCTTCATTTGCAGATGAGGCAAATATAGACGACTGCGCCGCAGCCGTCGGCATGGACCCGATGGAGTTCCGTGACAGGAACATCATGCCGAAGGGGTATGAGGACGGCTTCTCCCACAATGTGAACTATTACGACACCTTCCGCGAGTGCATGAAAAAGGGCGCGGATTACGTGGAATATGAAAAGAAGCGCGCGGAATACGCGAAGGACACAGGTCCTATCCGCCGCGGCATCGGCCTCGCCACGTTCTGGTACAATACCGGCGTGTATCCGATCTCGCTCGAGACATCGTCCAACCGTATGCTGCTCAATCTTGACGGAACTGTCACCATGCAGTGCGGCGAGACGGAGATCGGTCAGGGCGCGGACACAGCGTATGCGCAGATGACCGCTGAAGCCCTCGGACTTGCCAGCTACCGCGATGTAAATGTGGTATCCTGCCAGGATACGGATATCACGCCGACCGGTCTCGGAGCGTACGCTTCCCGTCAGACCTACATGGCCGGTTTCTCCATCAGCCAGACGGCGGCCCTTCTCAAAGAGAAGATCCTTAAGCACGCGCAGGCGCTCACGAGGCAGGCGCCGCTCAATCTCGATATTGTGGACGGCTACATTGTCCGCAAGGATGACAACAAGCGGCTCATGAGCCTTGGCGAGCTGGCCATGACCGTTCAGTATGACCCGGTGAACAGTGACCATATCACCGCCGAGTCCACCTATACGATCAGGAATAATGCGTACTCGTTCGGGTGCACATTTGCAGAAGTGGAAGTCAATATACCGATGTGCAAGACGACTGTCACACGCATCGTCAACGTCCATGACTGCGGCAGACTGATCAATCCTGCCCTGGCGGAAGGCCAGGTGCACGGCGGCATGTCCATGGCGATCGGTTTCGGAGCGAGCGAACAGCTGCTGTTCGACCAGAAGACCGGCAAACCGCTCAACAATAACCTGCTCGACTATAAGCTCAGCACGTTCATGGATCATCCGCGTCTTGAGGCCCTGTTCGTCGAGAATCCGGAGCCGACGTCTCCGTTCGGAACGAAAGCGCTCGGCGAGCCGCCGGCATGCTCGGGTGCTCCGGCGATCCGGAACGCGATCATGCAGGCGACAGGCGTAGCCATCAATCATATTCCAATCAACCCGCAGGTCCTTTACGCCGAGCTCTCGAAGGCGGGGGTGATCCACGATGACTGGCGGGAGGAATGATGATGGAAGGCAGAATGGAACAAATGAGACTCCCGGGAAATACTGTACGGGTGCTGGCAGGAGGTGTGTGTTATGTATGATATGAAAGCGCTGTATATAGCCGGAAGCGTCGAGGAGGCCGTCTCCCTTCGCCTTGAGCATCCGGAAGCCCGCATCATCGCGGGAGGCTCCGATGTTCTCGTGCAGCTGCGCGAGGGCAAGCTGGCCGGACTCGAGTTTATCTCCATCTACGGGATCGATGCTCTGCGCGGCGTAACGATCGACGAGGAGGAGAATATCCGTATCGGATCGCTGACAAGTTTTTCCCATATAACCCGCGACCCGATCATTCAGAAATACTGTAATGTCCTCGGGGAGGCGGTCGACCAGGTAGGCTCCCCGCAGATCCGCAATATCGGAACGATCGGAGGAAATACCTGCAACGGCGTGACCTCCGCGGATTCCGCGTCTACGCTCCACGCTTACGAGGCAGTCATCGAGCTGACAGGTAAGAACGGGAAACGGTATCTTCCGATCAGGGACTTCTATATCAGGGCAGGAAAAGTTGACATAAAGCCCGAAGACGGCGAGATCCAGACAGCGATCCTGATCCCGAAGGCTAGCTACGAGAATACATTCGGTCATTATATTAAGTACGGCATGCGGAACGCGATGGAGATCGCGACTCTGGGCTGCAGCGTGAATGTGCGCCTTTCCGCGGACAAGTCGGTCATTGAGCGGTGCCGCATCGCCTACGGCGTGGCGGGTCCGGTCCCGATGCGCTGTCCGACGGCGGAAGCTCTGGCGACCGGCGCAAAGCCGACGGCGGAGCTTTGGGATGCATTTGCCCGTTCCGTTCTTGAGGATATCAATCCGAGAGATTCCTGGAGATCATCGAAGGCTTTCCGCCAGCATATTGCGGTGGAGATGGCCGGAGAGTGCCTTGCGCAGGCAGTCGAGAAGGCGGGAGGTAAAGTGGTATGAGTACACAGTATCGGTTGGTCCGGTTCAATCTGAACGGCAAAGACGTGGAGAAAATGGTGGATGTCCGCGCATCTCTCACGGACATGCTCCGAAATGAC
>JAZRKZ010000090.1:0-3228 GCA_045646565.1 Lachnospiraceae bacterium | reverse complement strand
TCCGTCAAGGAGGTCAATCCGCGGACAATGGAGAGCAAGAAGGTCAAGGGCCTCTATTTCATCGGCGAAGTCCTGGATCTCGACGCCTACACCGGCGGCTTTAACCTTCAGATCGCCTGGTCCACAGCGGCTGCTCTGGCAGCGGAGCTGTAAGATCGGGTTCATCTTCACAATACGATTCATGGGGCTGCCTTATCGACTCCCCTAACTGGAATAAAGGAGGCATTATGAATATTGCAATAGATGGTCCTGCCGGAGCAGGAAAAAGCACGATCGCGAAACTGGTAGCCAGGAATCTCGGGTCGATTTATGTTGATACGGGAGCCATGTACCGCGCAATGGCGCTTTTTATGATCAGGAACAATGTGGATCCCAAGGACACCGCGGCGATCGAGAAGACCTGCGAGGATGCAGATATTTCCATCATCTATGAAAACGGAGCGCAGCATGTGATCCTGAACGGTGAGGACGTCACTCCGTTCCTTCGCACCGAGGAGGTCGGCAACATGGCGTCGGTCAGTTCGGCCAACGGACAAGTCCGCAGAAAGCTTGTCTCCCTACAGCAGAAGCTCGCGAAGACGACTCCGGTCGTTATGGACGGCAGAGATATCGGAACGGTCGTCCTGCCGGACGCAGAGTGCAAGATCTACCTGACCGCAAGCACACACACCAGGGCTCTGCGCAGGTACAGGGAACTTCTGGAAAAAGCAGGCGGCGACAGCACGCTTGTCGCACCGATCGAGGATATTGAGAAAGATATCGAGGAGCGCGACTGGCGCGATATGCACAGGGAGAACTCGCCGCTCATGCAGGCGGAGGACGCCCATCTCGTGGATTCCTCCGAGATGTCGATCGATGAAGTAGTTGGCGCGATCATGGAGCTGGCACAGGAATAAGCCGATCGATGAAATAATTAGCTCGATCATGGAGTTGGCACAGGGAAATGTCGATTGATGGAGTAGTTGGCGCAATCATGGAGTTGACACAAGGAAATGTCGATTGATGGAGTAGTTGGCGCAATCATGGAGTTGACACAGGGAAAATGAGAGTAGAAGTAGCGAAAACGGCCGGATTCTGCTTCGGCGTTCGCCGCGCTGTCGAAATGGTATACAGCGAGGCGGAAGAGAATCCGGGCAAGGTATATACAATGGGGCCGATCATTCACAATGAGCAGGTCGTGAACGACCTGGCTGAAAAAGGGGTCCATGTGATCGACGACGATCTTCGCGACGTCATAACACAAAGCCCTGTACCGGGCGATGCGGTCATTGTCAAGCGGTCGCACGGCATTACGAAGGAGATGAATGAGAAGCTGAAGGAAACAGGCTGCAAGATCGCCGACGCAACCTGCCCGTTCGTCAGTAAAATTCATAAAATCGTACAGGAAAAGAGCCGTGAGGGCTACCATATCGTCATCATCGGAAGCCCCAATCATCCCGAAGTCGTAGGGATCCGGGGCTGGGCAGAGGGACCGTGCACTGTGGTTGAGACGGGCGAGGATGCGCGGAATATGCATTTGCCGCTTGATACAAAAATCTGGATAGTCTCACAGACAACTTTTAATTACGATAAATTTTCAAAATTTGTTGAAATAATTGAAGAATTAGGGTATCATGTAGTAGTTACAAATACTATCTGCAACGCAACCAAAGAGCGGCAGAAAGAAGCATTGGAACTGGCACGCAGATCTGATGTAATGATTGTGATCGGCGGGAAGCATTCTTCCAACACACAAAAGTTATATGATATCTGCCTGAGCCAGTGTAAGAATACTTACTACATACAGAAACTCGATGATTTGGTAACTGTTAATTTCCAATCCGATAGTTCAGTAGGTATTACTGCTGGGGCGTCCACCCCGAATACTATAATTGAGGAGGTCTTTGGATATGTCACAAGAACAGAGCTTTGAGGAAATGCTGGATCAGAGCTTCAAAACTATCAGGAATGGAGAGGTTGTCGAAGGCATTGTCATCGATGTTAAGCCGGACGAGGCATATATGAACATCGGCTATAAGGCGGACGGCATCCTGACAAAGGAAGAGTACAGCAACGATAATAAGGATCTCACAACTGTCCTGAAGCCCGGCGACAAGCTGGAGGTCAAGATCCTTAAGACAAATGACGGCGACGGACAGGTCGTCCTCACATACAAGAGACTTGCAGCCGAGAAGGGCAACAAGAGACTTGAAGAGGCTTTCAACAGCCGTGAAGTCCTTACAGCAGTTGTCACTCAGGTCCTCAAGGGCGGTCTTACAGTGACTGTCGAGGACACAAGAGTCTTCATTCCGGCTTCTCTCGTATCTGACGTTTATGAGAGAGATCTTACAAAGTACGAAGGACAGGAGATCGAGTTCATTATCTCCGAGTTCAATCCCAGAAGACGCAGAATCATCGGCGACCGCCGCGTGATCCTCGCAGAGCGCAAGGCAGAAGCAGCGAAAGAGCTGTTCGCACGCATTCAGCCGGGCGATGTTGTTGACGGTGTTGTCAAGAACGTCACAGATTTCGGCGCATTCGTAGACCTTGGCGGCGCTGACGGTCTCCTTCACATCTCCGAGATGTCATGGGGCCGCGTTGAGAACCCGCGCAAGATCTTCCACAACGGCGATCCGCTTACAGTCCTTATCAAGGACATCAAGGGCGAGAAGATTGCTCTTTCCCTCAAGTTCCCGGATCAGAATCCGTGGATCGAGGCTTCTGAGCGCTTCGGCCAGGGCAGCATCGTAACAGGCAAGGTTGCCCGTATGACAGATTTCGGTGCGTTCGTAGAGCTTCTTCCGGGCGTAGACGCACTCCTTCATGTATCTCAGATTTCCAGAGATCATGTTGACAAGCCATCTGACGTTCTGTCTGTCGGTCAGGAAATCGAAGCCAAGGTCGTTGATTTCAACGCTGATGACCACAAGATTTCTCTGTCCATGAAGGCGCTCGAGACAGCTCCGGCTGTTGACGCTCCGGTCTATGCAGATGCAGACAGCGATGCTCCGACACTTGATGTTCCGGACGCTGAATAATCCGTAACTATTGAAGGATGCCGCGATGAGCGGCAGCCTTTTTTTTGTGGCTGTGAAGGATGGGGCGTTGTTTGACCGGAGAAGCAGTTATCAAGCTTTTCCAAGGTCAAGCTCTCGCCATGTCAGGCTCTTTCCAGGTCAAGCTCTCGCCATGTCAGGCTCTTTCCAGGTCAAGCTCTCGCCATGTCAGGCTCTTTCTGGGTCAAGCTCT
>JAZRKZ010000089.1:0-10480 GCA_045646565.1 Lachnospiraceae bacterium | reverse complement strand
CCTGAAAAAATAATGCCGACGGTCTTCAGAATAATCTTTATATCCTCATAGATCGTCCAGTTATTTATATACTGCATATCGAGAGCGATGACCTCCTCAAAGTCGGTAATATCGCTCCTGCCGCTGACCTGCCAGAGACCTGTCAGTCCGGGACGAATAGACATTCTGGCACGATGGTGCGCTTCATACTGCTCCCACTCATCCGCTGTCGGCGGTCTTGTCCCGACCAGGCTCATCTCCCCCTTCAGCACATTCCAGAACTGCGGGAACTCGTCAATAGAAGTCGTGCGGATGAACCAGCCAATTCCGTGTCTTGTTCCGTCAGGACCGCTCCCGATGATCCGGGGATCCGCCTCCATCTTGAACATAAGTCCCTGCATTTCGTTCTTTGCCATGAGTTCTTTCTTCCTGGCTTCCGCATCCTGATACATGCTCCGGAATTTATATATCCTGAACTTCCGGCCGTTCATGCCGACGCGGTCCTGTGAAAAGAAGATCGGACCCGGATCCGAGAAATAGATCATCGGTCCGACGATGATCACCAGAATGCCGGTAAAAAAGAGACCGACGATCGCGCCCAGAATATCGAGCAGACGTTTCATGAACACCTGCTTTTCAGACGCGAACCGTATGCTCTCCGTGAGGACCTGAATGCCGCCGACCTTGTCGATCGTCCTCATGCAGTCCGTGTCAGAGATACAGTCGAGATTGAGATGCGATGTGATTCCCATCATTTCACAGGTATGAATGATACTGCTGGGGATCGGTATCCCTTTCGGCAGATAAATCATGACCTCATCGATCCAGAGCGTCTGTATATAGTCAGCGACCGTTTCCATCGTCGCAACGACCGGAACATCTTCGATCCGGGCGTCGACCGGCGTATTTCCGCCTTCGATGACCAGGCCGATGATTTCGATCACGCCGTAAGAATTCTTCCGGATCTTCTGAATGACCGAAGCGGCGATTTCTTCCGTGGTAACGACGAGCATGTGCCGTTTCTGATAGGAATGGGCGTTTCTGAGGTATAGAATGACCTTTTTCCAGACCACGCGCTCGATGTACATGGCTACGATCGCGATGATCGAGAAATACGCCATGATCGATCTCGAGAATCTGTTTCCGATCTTCCAGAAGAAGAAATAGAACATCATTCCGATCACATCGAACAGCACCATCTTTACGACAGAAAGGAACTCCTTGCCATATCCCCGTTTCAATATGTTCTTATGCGTTTCAAATACCAGGGCGCCCAGCAGATCGGACAGAACAATAACGACTGCGCCGGTCTTATACATCTCGACCAGATGCCGTCCGCTGAGTCCGTGCCTGATTCTGTATGCCAGAAAGAACGCCATGACGACGACAAGCAGATCCAGAATCATGAAATCAGCATGCTTGAGCCAGCTCTGAGACTTCTTTTTATACAATCCGGTTGTACCTTTCCTTATTAATACGGACCTGAAATAATGGTTCCGGTCCTGACCGAGAAATCCCCCGGGTCCGATGGAATTTCCTCTTAATTATACCATGTGGTCCGCGATTTGCGGATAGTTTCATACGCCCCCGGCCGCACTTAAAGAAGCCGCAGCAGTTATCAGTAACTCAGATCATGCCGCGTCTTTCCCAGAGCAGCCACATTGATGAGAGCCTTCAGAAGATCCTTTTTGTGAGCGAACATCAGCTCCCTGTCCGCGACTTCCTTATTATAGGCGAGGATCTCGATGAGATCGATCATCGGATTATAGTCATCTTCGAGTGCCGGTTTCTTTGAATCATGACCGGTAAACGCTTCGCACTTCTTAGCCAGCTCCTCCGCCATCTCCCGATACACTTCGGGATTCTTCGGAGGTTCATTAAGGTCATAGAGAGAGCCGTCCTTTATGTACTCGTCCATCTCGACCTGATTGAACAGATCGTCCAGACCTTCGAACCGATGCTTCCGGATCAGTTTATCGCTGTAGATGAGGCACACCGGCGTACCGAAGGCTGTGGCCGGCAGTGAGACATGAAGCCTCGGCGTCACCACACAATATGCATTATGATAAAGGAAAAGTACATATTTAGCAAGGCGGAATCTGTCCATACTTGTAAAAGCATGTGAAAGCATGCGCGTTATGCTGTAGACCGGCCGCACCGATCTCTTCCTGACCGCTTCGACGAGTTCATCGGGACAATCCACGCACAATATGTAGTCGCTCATGAACCGGCCTTTGAGCTTCGGATTCGGCAGCAGCGCGGATGTAAGGCAGCCCGTGAAATACGCGTCGATCCCGTTCTCTCTGAAATACTCCATTGTCCCCGTATCCCGGCAGCCGATCGGCGCGTGTTCCATAAGGTAATTCCGCACCTTATCCGTCAGGAATACATCTCTCCTGTCATAGCGGAAATGAAAGGAGACAAACAGCGGGTCGATGTCCTTCGACGGCGGAAAATGCTTTGGCTCCTGCATCCACCAGGCGTTCATGATCAGTTTGACCTTCTCGTGGTCCGCACTTTTAAACTGGTCGGTCCTCTCACGGTGTATATAATAGTCGACCTGCGGCAGGAATCGCATGGCGGCGACAGACTGGATCTCATCGCCGATATTTATAGAAGAATACTTAATCACACCGAATTTTGTCATAGTGTTATATCCTCAGTTTCTTTTTAATCTTCCCGGTGATCTGATTCATTTTACCTCTGAGATTGGCGAATTCAGGCGTTCTCCTGTAACGCGTATAGTAGACCGCGCATACAAGGACGACAAGGATGCAGGCTTTCAGGAGCCAGAACAGAATATTTCTTCCCGGAATAAATCTGGCCGGCAGATAGCAAAGAGCGCCCGCCGCAGCAAGCAGCAGCGCGTTCTGCAGATACTCCAGATAATAGAACCGAACAGATTTGTGGAAAAAATCCCTGAAAAGAACGTTCGGCTCATACCAGAAATTCGTGCACAGCTTTGAGATGGAAGTTGCAAATAAAATACCACTGATTCCGAGTATCTTCCCGAGCACGACCGAAAGGACCAGGTTAAGGATCGCGGTCACGAACATGATATACCGGATCTGCTTGTACATCCCTGTACCTTCACGGAAGGTCCAGACCGGCCGCATGCAGGTGGAGAAAAAGACATTTAGCACAATCGCATACATGGTCAGCTGATCGAGAAGAAGCTCTTCCCCGACCCACATCGCGATGAAGTCCTGCATCAGATAAAAGAGACAGATCGTGACAATACCGCAGATCCAGAAGCTTACCATCTGCATTGTCTTAAATGTGCGATAGCGATGCTCAGGCTCTTCTGTCGCCACCAGATTTCCGATGCCGGCGGTCAGCGAGGCAAAGAGCATTGAAATGAACTGCACGAGATGCGACGTGATCGCCAGATAATTAGAATAAAGACCGACATAGATCGTCCCGACGATGATGCTCATGAGGACATTATCCGTGCCGTTCAGCAGGCTGTAGGAGACCTTGTAGAGGAAGATGGAGGAGACATCCGTGAAGATTCCCTTCTTTTCCTCGGGTCTTATCTCCGCCCGTTCCCTGATGAACGGATAGCTCCTGTCCGCGATATAGGAAACGACCAGATTGTGCGCGAGAACGCCGGCCACCTCCAGAAGAAGGTAGATCAGGTAATTCCGAAAAAGCCAGATCGCGATGATCTCGAGGACCACTTTCACGATGTTGACATACACTTCAATATTGTTGACGGTGTACTGCCTCTGGTCCGCCTTAATGATCGACGACTTGTAGACGAACAGATAGGATACCGCGCTCTTTAAGACAAAAATCACATAAAAGAGATACAGATGCGGAATATCCCGGTCCATGTTGATGATGTATTTCAGGAACGGGATCAGACTGAGTCCAATGACCATGACAGCCGCGGCTATCACATAATACATCTTCCGGAAGTAGTTGAGCAGCGCTGAGATCTTTCGCGTATCTCCTTCCGCGATCGGCTTATACAGACTGACATTCATCGCAGTCCCGAGCCCAAGGTCCGCCATCGACAGCAGTGTCAGGATGTTGGCGAAGAGACCGTTGATGCCCAGATAATGGACTCCGATAAAAACTATAAAGACCTTCCTGCTGACAAAAGTCAGGATCATGATAACGAATTTGTTGATAAACGCAGACGACGCATTCTTTGTCGCGTTCATCGTCCTGGTGTCATGGTTAAGCCCCATACGTTCCTTTCTGCATGCATGCAATCATTCGGTCGAACTGCTCCGCAAGGGACACGCGCGGTTCCCATCCGAGTAACTGCAGCTTACTCGTGTCGAGATTCATGTGAAGGACCGGCGCGTAGCCGTACTTCTGCGTATCCTCCACTTCAATGCGGACGGAGATTTCTCCGCCGGCGCAGTGATCTGCCACCATCCGGGCCATATCATGGATCGAGCAGTAGGTCGACTCGTTGGCTGCGTTATAGGCCTCGCCGCCTGCTCCGGCGACCAGAACTGTCAGGATCGCGGCAGCGGCGTCCGCCGTATAGAGGTAGCTCCGGCATGTCTCGCCCTTCGTGTGCAGGACGATATCCCGCTTTTCGACAGCGCATCGTGCAAATTCGGCAAATACCCGCCCGTCGTCATACCAGACTCCCGGACCGAAGGTCTGCGTGAGCCGGAGCACTTTCGCCGGCACTCCGTACTGGGAAAAATAGGATGTGCATAAGCACTCGCAAAGACGCTTGCTCTCCGGATAGCTGCTCCGAACGGCCATCGTATCGAGATCAGTGCCGGACTCTTCAAAAACCTTGTCGTCCGTCTCCGGCGCGCCGTACACTTCCATCGTCGACGTATAGAGGAAGCCTGCTGATTTCTTGATCCTTGCGAGCTCCAGCATATTGCCGGTCCCGGAGATTGCTGTACTGATCACATCGACCGGGCGCTCAATGAACGCTCTGCTGCCCGTCTCGCTGGCCGCGTGCACGATATAGTCGATGTCGATTCCGTTGAATTCCGCAAGAACACTGTAATCCGTCACATCGGCGACAACGATATGCAGGATTTCTTCCGGAATACCATAGAACATGGCCTCCGCCTTCCTGGCATTCCTTACGAGAGCGTAGATACGGGGCGGGGCGGCTTCATTTGCAGCACAGGCGAACGCATACGCGCACAGCGCGTTGACGAGCGTACTGCCGATGAGACCGGTCGCGCCTGTGACGAGCACTGTCTTACCCTCAAGTTCATGAAGCGTATTGTCGCATGAAGTCAGTATGCTGTTCATATCTTCGACAAATATATCTTCCCTCGTCATGTTTCTCTCCTTATGTCAGTCCGGCACATAGATCTGCGCGTCCTCGCGAGCCTGAAGGATCGCGCGCATCGAGTAAAAATCATCCGGCGTCGTGATCTTGATGTTCTCATACGGCCCGTCGATCATGGTCAGGTGCCAGTTATAGTGATGCATCATCGTGCATGTATCGATAAAATCATAACGCTTTTCCGCGAGCGCTCTCCTGTGCGTGCCGATGACATCCCTCAGGTAAAAACTCTGCGGCGCTTTCGCGACGCGCGAGAGTCTCCGCTCGGGTACGGACTTGACGTCGCCGCCCTCCGTGATCTCGACGATCGTCTCCTTGACGATCCCGGCCGTGATGCAGCTGCCACACTCCCGCACGCAGCGAATATTGGCAGTGAGAAGCTCCGGACCGATCAGCGGACGCACGCCGTCATGGATAAGGACTACATCGTCCGCATTCTCCGGGATACGCGTTCCTAAAAAGGATGCATTCTCGTCAAGGTCGGGGACTTTCATAAGGATGTTCTCTCCTTTTCCGCCCTCCAGCACGATGTCCTCAGCGGCGTATAGCCCGTGGAAGATCGATAACTGGCCGCTCGCGCCGCCCGGAATGATCTTCCTGACTTTCTCAATGCGATATTTGTACAGGAGCTCCTCAAGGTGACGGATCCAGCCCTCCACGCACACCACCGCCAGAGCGTCAATGTCCGGGCAGGCCTCGAAATGCTCGAGCGTGTGGATCATGATCGGTTTATTATATATCTCGAGGAACTGTTTCGGTATATCTTTAGAGTGCATTCTCGATCCGACTCCGCCGGCAAAGATGACGCCTATGTTCATAATACTCTCCTTGTTATTTTTCGAAGATCCACAGCTGCGATACGCTGTCCGAATCGTCAGAGGCCTTGATGGCGTAAGCCGGCGCATTGCTGTAGGGGTTCCGGATCCCGTAGGCAATATCCTTATCGTTCCACTCGTCGAGCGCGGTCGCGAGCGGCTGCTGCATATCGATCCTCGACTGGGACCCGAGATCATATTTGGTACACGAACCGCTTCCGGCATCGTAGCTTGCGACGACAAATGTATGCACCAGACTGCCCGCAGCGTCCGCGACCATCATGATATCGCCCGCCCTCGTCGAACTTAGATCTGTGAACGTGACAAATCCGTATCTCTGCAGGTAGGAGGTCATGTTGTTGAGCGTGATGCCGCCAACAGGCTGGTCCGTGAGCCCCATATTGTAGACAGCGCGCGCGACCAGGCGGTCACACGAAATGATCCCGTCCGCACAGGGCACAGCGGTCGCAGAGCTGCCGTAGGTGTAGTGATTGTTGTGAGCAGTTGCGTAGACATTTGCAACAGACTGCAGGAACTCGTTGGACGTAAAGTTGATTGCTCTGTCGATCGAATCGACCGGGGCCGTGAGGACGATTCCCTCTTTATTCACGAGCCGGGCCGTGAATCTGGCCGCGCCCGTATAGCCGCCGGGCGTGCCGTCGTCGGAGATATTGTTTTCCTCATCCCGATCGCCGACGCCCGCCATCGCTGCCGTGAGCGGCGTACCGTCGCTTCTTTCAAAGCGCCAGCGCTGCGCGTCCGTGCCGGACCAGATCGCCTCAGAGAGATTTCCGGTACTGTCGGAGGTCAGGACTTTGTTGTCCATACCGACGAGCACGCGGTACCAGCCGTCGCCGGAATACACAAGGGACATGACGCTCGTCACGTCGCCATCCTGAATGTAGAGGCCGGTCCTGCCGTTCTGTGTTCCGTATGCGATGCTGTATTTTTCGCTGTGGTCGTATGTCGCGGAGTAATAGCCTTCTGCAAATGCATCCACCGCCTCCGTCTCGACCAGATAAAAATGCATGTCCCGCGTCTCTTTGGGGATACTTTCCGTCCCGACGAAGACTGTGGAGACCGCGCTGTTCCCGCCGTCGTCCCTCGTGTCAGCCGCTGCCGAAAGGATCTGGCCTGTAGCGGCGTTCTCGAACGTGAATGTGTCATCCTGATTCTTCCGGGTGACCCATCTCTGGCCGGCTTTATCTTCATACTCACCGAGCCTTACGGAACCTGCGATATCCTCCAGGCAGAAACCTGAGCGTGTGCTGATGATGCGGTAGGTGCCGTCTTCATTTTCAAATAACTGGAACTTCTCCTTCTCATCGTCCGAGGCGGCTGATGTGGTGATCGTCGTTCCGGACGTGATGCCGCCGTACGTTACGGCGAGCCGGTCGGCTCCGTGCGATTTCGGCGCAAGTGTATACGTTTTCTTCGGGTCGATCCTGGTCTCGACGCCGCCGATCACAAAAGATCTGTTGAAGCTGCCGCGGTAAATTCCCATGCCTTCGATATCGACACGGACCTCGCCGGGATTGATATTGTCGTTGAAGCTGACCGTGTAATCGACGCCCCCGGTGAGTACGTTCCCGTTGAAGGTGACTTCCACGCCCGGCTCCACCGCCTCTCCCGTATAGGCGTACGTTGTGATGCCGCCCTCCCCGGAGCTGCTGATCGAAGCCTTCTCTGATTCGGTGAAGACTACGTCGCCGCCCTTTGCGATATCGATCGCCGTGATCTCAAACTCCTTCACGGCGGACCCGACATATTCCCCGATGCCGCTCACTCTGACTTTAGCCGTACCTATGTCTTTGTTATTCTCATAGACGACCACATAGTCCGTATTCTCGACCAGGACTTTTCCCGCCTTAATGATCGTCACATCCGGCAGGATCGGTTCGCCTGTATACTCCGCCTCATCAAATGACAGCACGATGTCGCTCTCGTTGACGCCCACCTGTGTCTTTACAAACGTCCACGGTCTCACGAGGTCCGCGCCCTGGCCGAAGCTGTCCACGGTGATCTGTTCAAAGAGAGACGTCGTGAGCAGATACGGCGCGAGCATCGTATCGCCCTCGGGCGTTACGACGATTTTCCAGAGCTCGACGTCCACCGCGCCGTCCGAAGCGAAAGCAAGGGTCTCCTGCGCGTCGGCGCCTGCAGCTGCAAGACCGGTCATGATCTTGACATTCCTCATTGTATTCGCGTTCTGGATCGTGTATATGCCCTCTCCCCGCCGCATGACCATGAACTGCTGACCGGACGAGTTGTCGGACGCCGCGACCGGAAGCGCGCAGCCGGGCTGATAGCTGCCGCTCATGATATCCAGCGCCATCCTCCTGCCGTCAGCATCTCTATAGGAAGGAACTTCGATATTATAAAAGCCGTCACGAATCAAGGCAGCGCCCGCCACACCGGAGAGCTCTGCCACTGTTGTCTGATTCGCATATGCTTTTTCCCCGCACCCCGCGAGCATTGCGCACGACGTGAACGTCACGGCCGCCGCCAAATACGTCAGGATGCGGTATCGCGTCTTTTTATTCCGATACATTCATACCCCTTTTCTTTTACCCGGGGATATAATACACCAAGTCAGGGGAGTTGTCACTCCGTTTTCTGCCCCTTAAAGTTGTACATATAGAGCTCGTCCCAGTCCTTCTCCCCTTTCGCGCATTTTTCAAAATCAGTACACAGAAAGACTGCCTTCTCGATCGCGTTCTGATAATCAATGAGAATGTGTCTGGTCGTCTCCGTGCACTGCGGAGCCGGATGTTCGCTCATGACATGATTCCAGGCGGACTCATTGACGCGGAACAGTTTTATAAGGAACCGTACCATTTTTCGCTTCAGTTTCCCCGGACAGAGGAAAAACTCGTGCATCACGACATTCGAAATGAGAGCCGCGCGAACATCGCCGTAACTGGCGTCCGGATAGAACTGAAGAATCACTTCGGCGTTCCCTGCGGACGGCACAAAGCCATCCGTCAGCCTTGTGCGCAGCGGATCTTTCCCGTCATGTATGAGAAGACGTCTGTCAAATTCCATCTCGATCTGCGCATGCGAAAGGTCCGGTCTTTTGGCCTCCTTAATGATATACGCATGGCACTCCCGGTCCAGGGCAAAATGACAGATCACGCCGTAGATGTACGCCATCTCGGGCGCCGCGAAGCCGGACCTCTCGGCGACCCTTGAAGCCGGCACCATGAAATGAAGCCCGGATAGCGCATGGGTCGCAAATCCATATTTCCGGATGCGCTGACGCGTTCCAAAGAACGGAGAAATGATCAGATAGAACGGATCCGGTCCCATGAGACCCATCTCGAAAAGTTCCCGTTCCATCCCGATGATATCCTTTATATGCTCCGGCAGGCATGCGTAAACATCTCTGCCAAATCGTTTGTGTGCATAAGTTGCCGGCATGTCAGCCTCCTTTGATCAAAAGCTCAGCCTTCCGCCCCAAGGAGCATCCTTGGATTATGGATAAAGATCTCGCGCGCTGTCTGGCTCCCATACTTTTTCTCGATAAAATCCGCACACTGGCCGATATGAGAATTCCGGTCGCTCGTATTGTGCGCATCGGAGCCGACAAAACTCACCAGCCCGCGCTTCAGCAGCTTGCGGCAGAACATTTTCATGCCGAAACCGTCCAGTCCGATGATGGAGTCGGCGTTCAGCTGAAGCATCGCCCCCATGTCGCAGAGCTCCTCGGCAAAATCAGCGTGCCGGTAGATCGGCCCGTAGCGCTCACAGTGGGCGATGACCGGCGTGTAACCGCTCGAGATCAGTGTGTACGCGCGGTTCCTGATATAACCCATATCATGCGCCGATGAAAACTCCAGCAGGACATAACGAGTGCCGCACATACGATAGCGCGGATCCTGACGGAGCATGTCCGTCATGTCATGGTTCACATGGAACTCGCAGCCGAGATAGAGTTTCATTTCAGGGCATACTTCTTCGGCTTTCCTGACCAGGATCCTGAAATTGTTTTCGACGACATCTCTCGGCGTCTCGAACATGTTCATCCGAAAATGAGGCGTCAGGATAATGATCGTGACGCCCTGGGCCCGCTCCTCCTTAATAAGGTCGACCGAGTCGGCCAGCGTCCTTGCGCCGTCGTCGACCCCCGGGATAATGTGGCAGTGCATGTCAAAAATTCCGTTCATATCTTCATTTCCTGTCGTATATCAGAATAAAAACAGAGATGAGAGGCACTTCATCTCATCTCTGTGGGTCATCCGCTCTCTCAGTGAAGTACATCCATGTACTTTCCGTCAAGGACGTCTTTCAGATACTGTCCATACTGATTCTTCTTCAGGATCTCGTACTCCTTCATGACCTGCTCTCCGCTGATCCAGCCGTTCAGGTACGCGATTTCCTCGAGGCAGGCGATTTTTCTGTGCTGATG
>JAZRKZ010000088.1:0-18601 GCA_045646565.1 Lachnospiraceae bacterium | reverse complement strand
TGATACAGTTACAGGTGAGCATGTCTTGCCTGTAAAGGGTGATGTCAGCCACCCTGTGATGTAACGCCACTATAGGCAGCAATATCTATTGGGGTCAAAGGTCGGAGGCGCAAACCGTTACTACGACTGGGCAGTTACAAGCCCATGACCTTTAGGTCGTGGGTAGTTGACAATTTATATCTCCTGCATTTGCATGTTGGTGTAAGGCACTATTTTGTCAGCATGCGGCTGCCGGACGCCGACCTGCCAAAGCCACTCGTTAAGTTTCGCCCCGATAAGCACCGGAATTTCCTTCTCATAGTATCTGCCGGAATAGGCCACATGGGGCAGATGGATGAACTTGTCCGGTTCCGCCGGCAGAAGCCTTGCATAGAGCGGATCCGCAATCACAAGATCCGCCGCGCGGCAGGCTTCCCGAAGTTCATCCTCGAGCACGATCTCCCGTGTCCCGGCCGTGATCTCCCGGGGTACGCCGCGCATGGGGCAAATGATATCTATCCCCCCGCCAATCTCCTCCGCCAGAGATTTCATCATGACGGTCTCGCCGATGAGCAGGATCCTCTCCCTGCGCTCTTTCTCTATCGGTCCATTCAGGCTTTCGACTTCATCTGCCGCCGGTCTTTCGGAGAGATCCGTTCTGCTTACCGCCTCCCGGATCTTGCTGCAGATCCGCCCGGCATTCCGCCTGCCGACCGGGCAGCCGGTCACAAACGGTATCCCGAACCGCTCCTGCATCCGCCTGGCGGCCGGATAACCGGTCGCGGAAATGACCAGATTCACATCCGCATCGGCGGAGGTGAGAATATTTTCCAGCGTATCCCCCATCGCCCAGGTGCTTCTTACGAGGAAGCCGTTTTCGCGGAGCAGTTCTTCGATCGCCTGCACGCTCCCGTTCAGGGAGAAATCGAGCGGGGTCGCTCCGAGCAGGTTCACAGCTATCCTGTCACCGCCAATCTTTCGCTCCGGCTCTCTCATCATATCCACAAGGCAGGCCAACGCCTCCCCCGCGCCGCTTAGATAGGAATCCATCCCGTTCGTCTGAATGCCGAACGTCGGAAGTCCTGTCCTTCGGCTCACGCTCTTCGCCACTGCCCTGAAATCCGTCCCGATAATGTGCGGCAGAGGCCCGCCGCAGACGCACACGAACTTTGGTCTCAGTTTCTCCGCCGTCTCGCAGAGATTGCGGACAAGGACTTCATCGTTGCCGAAAATCGCGTCCTTCTCCGTGAGACCCGAGATAAAGACCATACTGTCCATGTCGTACCATCTCGGCTCGTCGTGCGTATTATAGGTTGAATTACATCCGGACGCGTCGTGCATGACGACCAGCCCGCCGAGTTCATAGAGGGCGGAGCAGACGCCGAAGTTGTCCGCGGAATATGTCGAAAGGACTCGCTTCACAATTCTCATACCGCACCCCCATCTCTGATACCTGCCATCTTCTCCTTACCGCCGATTCCGCAGGCGGCGCCGCATCCCGTCTCATCTCCGCCGATTCCGAATACAGCGCCGCGATCCAACTCCCCGCCGTCTGCCTCCGCAAGCCTTGCGCAGTTCTCCGCGCAGCCGAGGGCCTTGATCTCAATATAATCTCTCGGGTCCTTTTCATTTTCAAAGGCTTCCGTCATCATCGCCGCGATCCGGCAGATCCCGCGGAATCCATATAATCCGCCGTTTTCCACAAGATTGACAAACCGCCTTGACCCCGTGAAGTAGGCCGCCTTCTGGCCGATGGCAAGAAAGTCGCTCCCGTTCCGCCGTGCGGTCCGCATGACCGGACCGGTCATCGGAAAGAGTCTGACATCCGGATAGTTCTCACGGATGACGTCGAAATCCTCTTTTTCCTCCGGTACAAATGCATCCGCGTAAATCTTCTGCACGTTAAATCCATGCTCGAGCAGCATCCGCGCAAGGGAGAGCGGTCTCGTCACCGCGGAAAAATCCAGAGCGATCGGCGTATCGCCGATGACATCCCGTGCCGCCGCGAGCGCCGCCTCCGCCTCTTTTCGGAGGGCTTCGTAATCCGGCAGGAGTTCCGCAGCTCCGCTCTTCTCCGCCCGTAAACCAGTCAGAATCTCCGCCAGCTGCCGCTCGCTCCGCCCGATCTCTTCATAATTGAAACTGACCGGCAGGTAGACGGCCTTCTGCCCGAGTCTCTTTTCCATGTCCGCGGCGGCAAAGCCCACCACCGGATGGAAGAAGAGATTCATAACGGAAGCGCCCATTTGCTTATACTCGCTGTAGGAGACCATCGTCGGCAGCTGCCGGACTTTCATCCCGGCTGCGTATAGAATCGCAAACAGCTCGCTTTCGGGGTCGATCTCGTAGAAGGAGCCGATGACATTTGCAGCACACGGATCCTCCGGGAGCTTACCGACCGCGCGGTAGAGCTGTCTCCACTGCATCTTTTCCGGCGAGAAATGCTTCCGCATCGTCGGCAGCATGTAGCAGTCGATGAAATCCACTTCCGGGTGCGCTTTCGCGCACTCACGGTAGACCAGGCTCAGGTCAATATTGAGGAAATGCTGCACGCAGCTCGTGTAGAGCAGCACGCAGGTCGGCTTTTTCGGCATCTCATCGAGAATACCGGAAACGCCCTCAATGATCATGTCCTCGAGGTCGCCGCGAAGGATATGATCGTCCGTGAACTCCAGCATGGAGAACCGGTCCATCGCGCCCATCTCCTCTGCCGAGAGGACGACGCCCCGAAGGCAGCAGCTCGGGCACACGAAAATCTGATGGCTGCCCGGGATGAGCATCGATGTGTGGGCGATCGTCCAGGTGCCGCGGGCCGGTGAGGAATAGAGAAGTCCTTCCCGGAAAGGAACCGGAAAAGCCGCCTCCCCCGCGCGCACCGCTATTTCATTGTCATTCAAATGATGTAAATCGTACATGTATTACTCTCCCATATGCCGGAGCGGGCTTTCGCCCCTTCTGCCGTGTAAACAGCTTCCCGCATATCATTTTTTATCCTTATACCCGGGATGATCCCCCCGGTCCGTCACGACCTGATAGCCGATTCCGGCCATTCTTCGCTCCATACATCCCCTGCATTCCGCCGCCTCGTCGCCGGTGCAGATTTTCCCGTCATAGAGCAGATAATCTTTCCTGAAGGCGGTGGGCGAGAGATTGGGCATGATGACATTTGCGCCCGCAAGCACGCCCATCTCGCGGCCCCGCGGATGAATTGTCCCGAGCGCCGTCGTCGCCGGCAGCAGTACCTCCGGGAAAAGAAGCCGGAGCACCGCGAGGAAATACAGCGTATCTTCGAGAGTGCCGGGCGCCTCGTCCCTGAACGGCGTCTCATGATGAGGAATGGCCGGGCCGATGCCGATCATATGAGGCTGAAGATCCATCATAAACGTCAGATCATCCGCGTAGCACTCGTCCGTCTGGCCCGGCGAGCCGACCATGAAGCCGGCGCCGACCTGAAAACCGATCTCTTTGAGGTCCCACAGGCATCTCTGCCGATTCTCCATGGAAAGGTCTGCGGGATGGAGATGGCGGTAGTGGGCTGCATTTGCCGTCTCATGCCGAAGCAGGTAGCGGTCCGCCCCGGCGGCGAAATATTTCTGATAGCTCACCCGGGATTTCTCCCCGATCGAGAGCGTGACCGCGCAGTCCGGATGCTGTTCCTTGATCCCGCGGACGATGCTGCATATATCCTCATCCGAGTACGACATATCTTCACCGCCCTGCAGGACAATGGTCCTGAACTTCAGATCATATCCTCTGTCCGCGCAGTCGAGGATCTCCTCCCTGGTCAGGCGATAGCGGTGCACGCTGCGGTTGCCGCGCCTTATGCCGCAGTAATAGCAGTTGTTCCGGCAATAATTCGTAAACTCAATGAGACCGCGGAGGAAAATCGATCGCCCGTAAACGCTGACCGCCTTAGCACGGGCCAGACCGTACATCCACTCGCGGTCTTCCGGAGAAACCGTGCGGCGGGAAGCGGCCAGGGTCATCAGGTCGTCACGGGACGGCCGCTCTCCGCTGTCTATTTTTATGATAACAGATCGCAGTTCATTCATCTTTCTGTACTCCGCTTGGCATATACCGCTTTCGCGCTGACTCCCGGCAGCCGCCCAAGCCTGCCGGTCAGTGTATTGATCTTATCCATCGGCGCATCGATCGCGATGCTGATGAGATAGAGGTTCTCATCCCGGTACGGGATCCCCATCCGTCCGATGATGCTCTCTGAGTATTCGTGCAGGATGGAATTCATCCGCACGACAGATTCCGTGTCCTCGATAATGATGCTGAGCATCGCAATTCTTTGTTCCATCTGCATTTCTCCTTCTGGCCGTGACGTTTCCGCATCGCCCGGCGGTCCTCTTCCTGCGGTCTCCGCTTCGCTGCGGTCGGCGCAAAGCGAACGTTAACATAACGTTCTGCGCCCTCGCAAAGCGTTTATCCAGGTGAGGGATTGTGCCCCGCCGCGCAGACAGGCAGGATATTGATTTACCTGCCGCCAGCAGCAGGGGGCTTCCCCATAAAGATAAAGACGCCGCATAAACTGGTAATATCATTATCCGCGCCGGCGTTAACATAACGCCACAGATAATCGTATTACCACTTCATGCGGCAGCTTAAAAAAAGCGAACAGGCTGAAAGACGCCTGCAGCGCTCCTATTTATTTCGGCTTCCGCATCAAGCTGGGCTTTTTGCGTCAGATACTTTCCTTTTCGTCTCACAGGCAAGAAGCGCTCGCCTGAAAGACATTTTTATTTTACCATTTAAGGCCCATTTAGCATACACTAACATACGACGCCCTGCTTCAGCGGCAATATAAAAATCTGTCCATTAAAAACCGAAAATGCCGCATAAATAAAGAATATCATGTTTGCCACATTCGAAAAAACATAGTACAATAGGGTGTGTTCGCCCGGGACGCCCGGACGGACCTCTCAGTACAGATCATTTGAGAATACAGATAAGGAGATTAGTATGAAGAAATATAAAAAGATCATCGCAATCACTTTAAGCGCTGCCATGCTCACAGGCTGCGGTTTCACCAACCGCCGCGCGGAAGAGGCAGAAAGCGCCGCTTCCTACATCGACACCACAACTCCCACGCCGACTCCGCCGGAATCCATGCCGACGACAGACTCCGTCCCGGGCGACAAGATCGGACTTGCCGACGCCTCTGTCGCAGCCACCATTGAACCGACGATCGAGCCGACCGCCGAACCGACGCCTGTTCCGCAGGAGCCGCTCATCGAGGACAAGATGCTGGACCCGGGCTATGAATTCGCGCACGAATCCCAGATCCACACTGATCCGGCCAAGCTCTACACGAACCGCTACGCGAATGCAAATGGCATCACCGTCTGCGTCAACGCCGGCCACGGCACGAGCGGCGGCGACAGAGTCCGCACCTACTGCCATCCGGATCATACGCCGAAGGTAACAGGCGGCAGCACATCCGAGGGAGCTGTTCAGGCTACCGCAATTGCGACCGGTATGGATTTCGCCGATGGCACGCCCGAGCGCGCCGTCACTCTGGCTGAGGCTCTGCTCGTCCGCGACGAGCTTCTTGCCCGCGGCTACAACGTCCTCATGATCCGCGAGACAGACGACGTGCAGCTCGACAACATCGCCCGTACCGTTCTGGCTAACAACCTTGCAGACTGCCACATCGCGATTCACTGGGATTCCACTGACTGGGACAAGGGTGCGTACTTCATGTCCGTCCCGCAGGTCAGCAGTTATCTTGCAATGTATCCGGTCAGCGAGACATGGCAGAAGAGTGACGAACTCGGCGCAAAGCTCATCGAGGGTCTTGCCGCGAACAATGTGAAGATCTTCGAGGGCGGCTCGATGCAGATGGATCTCACACAGACATCCTACTCCAAGGTTCCCAGCATCGATATCGAACTTGGCGACAAGACCTCCGATCACTCTGACGAGGCTCTGAAGGTCCTTGCCAAGGGACTTTGCGACGGCGTTGACCTCTACTTTGCGGCTCATCCGAAGGAAGCCGCACCGGCCGCCGATACAGCAAAGACCGCTGAAGGAACGCAGCCGACAGAATCCTCTGCAGCGGATGCCTGATCATATCGAAGTACACATTTGCACTAAGGAGCGAAAGCAGACCATTGATAGTCAGAAAGTGAGGTCCTCATGTCTGAAACAAAACTCGAAAAGGCTCGTGCATTCGAAGAAAACGCCGGCGCTGCGGTGTCCGCCGATCTTCGTCCCCGCTACCATTTGTCCTCCCGCTGCGGCTGGATGAATGACCCGAACGGCTTTTCCTTCTATGAGGGCCGTTACCATCTGTTCTACCAGTACCATCCGTTCGATAACAACTGGGGTCCGATGCACTGGGCGCATGCAGCAAGCAGCGACCTCCTCCACTGGGAATACCTGCCGGCGATCCTCGCGCCCGAAGAATTCTACGACAGCTTCGGCTGTTTCTCCGGAAGCTGTGAGACTCTGCCCGACGGTCGTCATTTCGCGATTTATACAGGCGTTGCAAATGACCCTTCCAACCTCGGTCCCGCCGGTCTCCAGACACAGAACCTCGCGATCGGCGACGGTCTCAATTATGAAAAGTACGCCGGCAACCCGGTCATCACCCCCGCCATGCTTCCCGAAGGATCAAGCTTCACGGATTTCCGCGATCCGAAGATCTGGAGGTGTAAAGATGGCTCATACCGCTGCGTCATCGCGGCCATGGACGGCACCGGCCACGGGATCATCGTGCTCTTTTCGAGCGCAGACGGATTCGGGTGGAAGTTCGAGACCGTGCTTGCCCACGACCCGGAACCGGCTATGTGGGAGTGTCCGGATATGTTCGAAATTGACGGGACCGGCCTTTTCCTGACGAGCCAGCTGCTCGTCCGCATGCAGGGAAACCTGCGCGTGAAAGACTGCCGGACCATGTATTTTGTCGGCGAGTGCGGAGACGAAATGTCTTCTTTCAATTTCGATGAGACGAGTGCGCGCCCGATCGACATGGGACTTGATTTCTATGCGCCGCAGACCATGGTCACGCCGGACGGCAGGCGCATCATGATCGCCTGGATGCAGAACTGGGTGTCGCTCGGAAACCGTCTCCCGGGTCTTCCCTGGTACGGACAGATGACGGCGCCGCGTGAAATCCACGTGAAAGACGGAACCCTCCTTCAGGTCCCGGCACGGGAGCTCCTTTCCGTCCGGGGCGCAAAGACAGAGTTCAAAGACGCAGAACTCAGCGGCCGCATGACCCTCGACGGTTTAAACGGCAGGTTCCAGGACATCGAGATCACTCTCCGGCAGATACCGGAAAAGCCGCTTGACACCTTCCGCATGAACATGCTCGAGGGCGAGGGCGGACGGATCTCCGTCATCCTTATCCCCGCGCAGGACAAGATCATTGTCGAGCGGGCCTTCCCGGAGGACGGCCGCACGCTGATCACCCAGCGGTACGGACGGGCTGTGTGGACCAACGGAACACTCCGCCTCAGGATCCTGCTCGACCGCTTCAGCGCGGAAGTGTTCGTCGGAGACGGCGAGACCGTCTGCACCACCTGCATGTACACAGCGGGCGGCGACGGCGTCTCGTTCCGGGTAGACGGCAGTGTGTGCGTCGACATCACCAAATACGAAATAAACTGATATTTCATACACTTGGGGCTGTCGCATCAGGCGGTGCCACCAATATATGGCAGACATCTGCAAATAAAGTCTGCCATATATTGTGGTGACGCGCCTTAATGCGACAGCCCCATCTTTCTCTTCTATATCAAAACTCTGCTTCGTGCTGCCCGTTTTCACCCGGCATATTCCTGTCGGTTATTTCTTCTCACCGAATCCGGGCGCGAAGATTGTCTTGTCAATAGCAAAGATAATGACCATGGCCACACCTCCTGTGGCAATCGTCGTCACAATGTTGCGGACCGCGTCCGGAATACCGAAAGCCGCCGTAACGGGGTTCCAGACGCATGTAAAGAGGTTCATGACCAGCATGACGCCGATGGTTCCCAGCGCATGGAAAAAAATTTGGAGGCCGATCGGTCCCTTGCTGCGGAAAGTGACATTTCTCTGCAGCGGGAAATTTATGCACTCCCCGAGAATGATGGAGGTATAGTTTGCCAGGGTAAAAGCAAGGCCTCCGTCCGCCAGGCTGTTTCCGATGACGGCCAGCGTAAAGGGAACATCGAACATCGTTGTCCTGATGCCGGGCCATACCCACTCGATGTCTCCGACTATGCCGTGAAAAAAGCCGGGCAGGAAAGTCAGCAGCAGATACTTGATGAAAGTGACCACGTAACTGAACAGGACGAACAGTCCGCCCTCACGGATCCACTGTGCTGCCTTGGGATGCTTTTCCGCGAAGTTTTCCATAAAATTCTTCATTGTTACTTGTCTCATTTCAGCAATTTCTCGTATTTCTTATTTGCGCTCTTGTTGGAGAAGTAGCCGCCAATTACCTTGCCGACTCCGCTGAAGAAATGTCCGTTCACGACGTCCACCATGCCGTCCACCATCTTCTTGTCGACCTGGCCTCTTCGCCCAGCGCAGCGCCTACTTCCGTGCCCAGATCTCTGTCCCAGCTGCCCGCCATCGTCGCCGCCGTGGGAAAACATGTCGCCGGAAGAGACGCGTTAAGTCCGAGATGATCGCCCGCGCCTGCCTGTCTTCTGAGTCCGTGAGGACCGTCCGACATGATCATCGACGGGATACCCAGCCTCGGGATATCTCTGGAGTCCCATTCTCCCTTTCCGCCCAGAAGGGCAGCCTTTTCTTCCAGTGTAAGCCGATCAATTAAATCTTTATGCTTCATTGATCCTCCTTCAATATTCTCAATTTCCTGTTGTCAGCTGCACATGCCTATTGTATCAGAATAGGCTTTCGGCAGGATAAATCTTTCGTAACAGGTTCGTTTTACTTCCTAACCGGTAAATGAGCGACAGGCACCCTGATAAAAGGTGCCTGTCACCATAAGCGCTGTTGTCAGATTCTAATCAAGCTTTCCTGATTATGCAGCTTTCTTCTTCCGGCTCCTAAATACAAGTGCCAGAACACCGATCACGACCACCGCTGTAAGGGCGTCGATGCCATAGAAAATCTTCTGCATACGGGTCAGTCCGCCTGATGTCTGCTCATTGACGGTGTAGTATCCGCTGTTGCCGACAGTATACAGAATGTTCTTGCATGCCTGGCGCATCGCCTTCACAGCAGTTGCGCTCTGATCGGAGAGTACATTGGATGCAGCGCCGTTGAAGCCGAGCATCAGGTCGTTTCCGTTGCGGATGCAGTGATCTGTGATCTGGTAGCCATAGGAGCCGTTATAGTCCGTCTCCACCATACCGACAAATCCCCACTCGTCGCGGAGGACCGTGTTGAGCAGCTCGTTATTCGCGCATCCGGGCTCAGTTCCGATCCAGTTGAATGCGGACATAGCAGCGAGGGAAGTTCCCTCATACTTCTTCACCGCGATTTCGAACGGCTTGAGATAGATCTCACGGAACGCCTGCTCGGGACCGTAGGTCAGAAGGAAGGAGCAGCGATTGGTCTCCTGATCATTCATTGCAAAGTGCTTGATGTAAGGATATACGCCCTTTGTGGAAGCGCCGTTAAGTTCAGCTGCCGCGATCAGGCCTGCCAGAACGCCGTCCTCGGAATAATACTCGAAGTTTCTTCCTGCAAAAGCGCTTCTGTGCGTGTTCATCGCAGGTCCGTACCAGCCGTAGTTATTAGCGTCCTGATACTCCTGTCCCATGGATGTTCCGATCTCATACGCGAGGTCTTTGTTCCAGGTCATAGCCATCAGCGTCTCTGCCGGGTATGCGCTTCCGTAAGCACCGGTAATGAAGTTGGAAAGACCTGCCGGTCCGTCGCAGTCGGAAGTCCCGACCTTGCCGACGGACACGATCGGGGCTGTCTGCCAGCCGCCGACGTTGATCATGGTCGCCATGTCTTCAAAAGTGAGCTGGTCGAGCAGCTGGTCCCACGCGGGATCGTCATAAGGCTTTCCGGTCAGATCCGCAAGCTTGAGGCCGTTCCTGGCGCCGGTTGTGGGCATCTCGTCGGCGGGATCATTATATTTTGTACTGTCATAAGTGCCGACCGCATATTCCTCGATCTTGGCGCGTGTGGCGTCATCCATCAGGAAGTCTTCCTCTGTAAGCTTGCGTCCGCAGGTCGCATCATAGTTGGCGAACTTGCCTGCGCGGGAGAGGACTTCGAAATCGCCTCTTGCATACTCCTCGAACTGGTTTACAGCGGGAATCTTGTCGCTCTGTCGTCCGTCCTTGCTGTAGTCGATATCCGCAGCGATTGCAAATGCCTGCTCAGCCAGGACCGTATGCGAATCGGCACGAAGGGAGATCTTGTACTCTCCTGCTTCGAGGATGTAGCCGCCGCCCTGGATCTTGATGCCCTCGGAGTCAAACGCCGCCATATCTTCGGTATTGATACTGAAGCTGATCGTCTGAGAAGCGCCGGGCTCGATCACATCGGTCTTTGCGAAGTCAATAAGGTTAACAGAAGCTTTCTCAATACCGCCGTCGGTATACGGAGGCGTGAAGTAAACTTCCACGACATCCTTGCCGGCGACACTGCCTGTATTCTTTACTGTGACGTCGAAAGCGACGGTCTTTTCATCCGCCTTGAAGTTCTCTATCTTCTGCTCAAAAGTCGTATAGGAGAGGCCATAGCCGAACGGATACTGGACATGATCCTCATAATTGATCGCGCCGTCGTCGGAAGCTGTCTCATAATACTTGTAGCCTACATAGATACCTTCAACATAATTGACGAATGCGAGAGTGCCCTCATAAGCGGAGTCCGCGGCCGCGATCTGCTGCTTGAGATCATCCACATTGGTGAAGGACTGTTCTCCGATATTGTTGATATAAGGAGTCGCGAACAGGTCTTTTACAAATGTATCCACTGTTCTGCCGGAAGGATTCACGACGCCGCTCATAACTTCGCCAAGGGCCGCGAATCCGGTGATGCCGGAGCCGGGTGCCAGAAGAACAGCGCCGATCTGCGGATACTCATCGACCCATCCGAGTTCCATGGCGTTGTTCGCGTTGATGATCACGATGACTTTGTCGAACTCAGAGCAGACCATCCTGACCAGATTCTCTTCTGTCACGGAGAGCTCGAGGTAGGACTCGCCCGCTTCAAAGTCGTCATACGCGCCGTTATTCGATGCGACCGCGTTCATGTAGCCGTAATTGCCGGGCGCCACGGAGACCTTGCTTGCGGGGTTATAAGTTCCGTCAAGGACCGCTTTCATGTCGGTGGGAAGGTCTGCGCCTTCTCCGCCGCTTCGGCCGATGACGATGACAGCTGTATCAGAATACTCGTGGATCGCCTTCATCATATTGTCGTTGTAAACGCTGACCGGCGGCTCCGGAACTGTCCAGTCCTGAGAAGCCATCGCGATCGTGGGGCGCTCCGCGCGGTACTCCGTATACATGCCGGAGAGGCCTTCGTTGGGCTCAAATCCAGCGTCCTTCATGGACTGCAGAATGCTGACCGCCGTTGCAGAGCTGGAGGATCCGGATCCGGTTCCGCCGTAGATCGGATTAGTGGAAGACCAGCCGAACACGTTCAGCTTCTTCGATTCTTCCGCATTAAGAGGCAGGATCCCATTGTTCTTTAGAAGGACCACGCCCTCTTCACCTATCTTCTGAACGGTCGCGCGGCTCTGTGCCACTGTCTCATCGGAAAGATTGACCTTGGAGGCGTTCAGATAACCGGATACGTTATTATACATAGGACCGAAGCAGATCGCATTGATGATCCCTACTATCGCCGCCAGAGCGCCAAGAACGGCGACCCAGCGGATAATATGACGGGTTCCCTTTTTGGCCCAATGTGCCCCGATAAGGAGGGCTATCATTGCGATGATCACGAAGAGGATCGCGTACACATAGCCCGACAGCTGATTCAGATATGCAGTAAGGTCCGCCTGGCTGACTCCCATCGGCGTAAAGATCGGGGACAGCAGTGATGACAGAAAATTAAGCATTTTCTTCCTCCTTTTCTATGTTGGATTCAAGGCTCGCAGAGCGAGCCGCTGCAGCAAAACGTCTATGGCCGGCACGGTGGTCTGTCATTTCGCTGCCGCCGCTTTTAACTTGTCGCCGAAGTCATGGCTCTTTACCTTGGTAAGCGGAGCCGCGGAATATTTGGACGTGCGCTCATCACTAATGACGCCGGACCAGTTCATTCCGAAGGCGAAATCATAAGTGTTTCCGGCCGCGTCTTTATACACTTCCACATCGCGGGGAACATCGTCCGCCTGCGCTTCGACCGCTTCCATGGAAGCCGGCTGCTGGAATACCAGAAGTCCGGAAGGCTCGATCTGGCCAAGGATCATCCGTGCGATGGAATCTGTCTTCTGTGCGTTGTAGGATACAAAGATCACATCGCAGGAAGGCTCGACTTCCGTCCAGACCATTCCTCTCTCCATGCTGACTGCCGCGATCACAGGGATATCGCCGGAAACAGATTCCGCGTACTGCAGCGCTTCCAGATGTCCGTAGTTGGGATCTGCCGGAGCTGTTCTCCCTTTGTAGGAGCGGTTTTCCTTCGTACCGTCAACAGTGTTTCCGCTGATCGAAGGATCGCGTGCGGTATCCGCTTTATATTCCGCATACTGCAGAGAAGCGGGATAATAGAAGTCCTCGATTCCTGTCAGGTCTCTGGGTGCTCCGAACGCCGCCTGCAGGTGAGAGTTGTAGGATGCGCTGAAAGCACCGGTCATGCCTACAAGGATATAATCGCAGTCCTTAATCTCTTCTGCGGTCGCTCTGACGATGTCGTCCTTGGTAAACTTCGGTTTTCCTTCTGCGTCCGGATCTCCGGTTGCAGTACCCGGTTTATCTGTCACGACATCAAAATACTTTCCGAGTGTGTCCAGATCAAGTCCGGGCGTCCAGGAAGGCGTACCTTCATTGACACCCATCATCCAGTTCGCGGAGAATCCTGTGCTGTAGACGTAAGGCACATAGACCTTCGGTTTATCAGCCTTCGCTTTTCCCGTGAGCACTCCGTCGTTCTTGATCATGACAACAGAGGCATCCTGCGTCTTCTGGCCGTATGCGTTTGCTTCCGGGCTCATGATAATGGAATCCGCGTAAGCACTGTCATTATAAGGCTGTTCGAACATGCCCAGGTTCATCATCACGACGATGTAATTATATGCAGCTTTTGTGAGGATCGCGTTCGCCTTTTCCTCGCCGATCTTTCCGGCAAGTACCTTATAGCCTTCAGCGATCGCTCCGATACCGCCGTAGCCGCCGTAACCGCCGAGAATATTCACACCGCGCTCAAATCCGAGCGCCACACGCTCTGGCTCGCTCAGGCTCTCTGTTCCCCAAAGGCCGCCTGTTTTCTCTCCGAGTCCTCCGAATACGCCCCAGTCTGTGATCTTAAGGCTGTCATAGCCGACTTCGTCCAGAAGGCTGTACATGAATTCATTGTAAGCGCCCGCGTATTCTCCGCCGAAGGTATTTCCGTCCTTGTCGACGTTGATCGCGTACTCAGTCATGATACCGGATTTCCCGGTCTTTCCGGGAAGATTGAACACGCCGTCAAAATAGGTGATGAGGTGTGCTTCCAGATTCTCTCCCGGGAATACTGTATATCTGCCTGCGTAGGTGTGGTCGTCCCGGCCGCCCTCTGTGGAGCCTGCACCGGCGTAATGCTTCGTGAAGCAGTATACGGACTCCCTGCCCCAGCCGAGGTCTTCGCCCTTTTCATCATAGGTGGACTGCATTGCGTTGACATAAGCGGTGGCAATGTCAAGTGTCAACTGCGGATCTTCGCCGTAAGTTCCTCCTGCGCGGCTCATGATCGGCGAAGCGATGTCGACCTGCGGTCCGAGCAGAGCGGTAACGCCTGCTGCGCGGTATTGTTTCGCTGTCTCTTTGCCGATCTCAGCCGCGAGCTCGGGATTCATTGTGGAAGCAAGGGATACGCTCTCAACAAGGCCCGAAATATTGCTGGGGTCGATAGAGATCATTGCGGGGATTCCGTAGAAGCAGCTCTCCGCCACTTCCTGCAGCGCGTTCGTCCACTTCGCATGGGCCCCGCCGCCGTTGGAAATCGCGCGGGTAACACCGCCGCGTCCGCCGGCTTGCAGATAAACAGCCGAAGCGTCATCCGCAGTGAGAGGCTCTGTTGTGAAATCACCGTCCCAGCCGCCATGCGCCAGCATGAGCGCTTTCTCTTCACCCTTCATCTGCTCCGCAAGATACTGCGCGCGTTCTTCCGCGGGCTTTCTCCAGTCTTCATATAAGTCCAGGCTTCCGTTCCGGTTAAGATCCTTGAAGGCCAATCCGTCTTCTTCAATGATCTTCACGCCGGATTTCTGGGACAGACCAAGGGTCGCCCCGCCTTCATTTTCGATCTTCACCCAGTTGTCGGGGGTGACCGTCACCGTATACTTCGCGCCTGCACCCGGCTCGGGAACATAGTTTTCCGCGTTCGCAGCAGGTTCTGCCGCCGCTGCGGCCTGCGCGCCGGCATCTCCTCCGCCCGTGCCCTTATAAGGGTCTGTCGTATCGCCTCCGGTCCCCTTATATGGATCGGTCGTGTCGCCTCCGGTTCCCTTGTAAGGATCGTTTGTATCGGCATTTTGGTCGCCGGATGCGGCCTGTTCCGCCGCTGCCGCCGCCTCACCTGCGGCCTTACGGGATCCTGATGAAGATTTCGGTTCTTCCGTCATGATCAATTTGTACGGGTCGTCCGACGACCCTTCCGATGCGCATACGGGTATGGCCGTATTCGTAAACGCTGCGGCCAGAAGCGCAAATGATAATAATACCGCCAGTTTTTTCCTCATTATGAACCTCCCATCTGACAAGACAAAAAAACTGTAAATACAAAAACATTATAGCATTTTTCCAACTACAACAACAGTTCATGTTGTTAGGCATAGTAATATTTGTAAATTTTTCGCAAAATTCAGTCTATTTTTCAGCATTTTTCACAAACCGCGCAAAATCCAGTACTGCGTGGGGGCATCTCAAAACGGCTTCTCCGCACGCTTATAGGAGGCAGACCCGCCTCAGGCACCCTGGCCTGGCCCATACAAAAACAAAACCACTTAATATGGCGAACTCATTGCTGACATCGCCACACTAAGTGGTCACATTTCATCTACTCTGCCCGGCAGCTGCTTATTTCCCGAACTTCGAAACCCCCATCGTATATATCCTCGTCAGAACAGACGCGACTGCCTCCGGCGCATCCGCGCAGTCCTCCGACGCCCATTTATGCAATATTCCCACAAGCCCTCCGAGCGTATAGGCATGAATATAGGAGCTGATCTGCCGCTCCGCCGGCGTTGATGCCTCCCGGCTGAGAAGCAGCTCCACATAGGAGTGGAAACCGTCAAGGGCTTTCTCGACGAATCGGACCGTTGTCAGGTTCCGGAAACGCCAGATGAGATAGTTGCTGCTCCGGATATACCGGCAGAGTGTCGAAAAGAACTTACGGGGCATCTGATTACCGTTCTTTCCCCAGTCCTCGTGCTGCATCAGAATCTCAAAGATCCCCTTCAGCATCCGGTCTTCATACCGTTCAATCAGATCCGGCATATCGGCATAGTGATTATAGAAGGTGCTCCGGGTCACCCCCGCTCGCTTCGCAACTTCTATGGCCGTGATCTTTTCAGGCGCTTTATTCTTACACAAAAGCTCAAAAGCCATCATGAGATCTTCGTCCGTCTGCTCTGCACGCATCAAATCTGTCCTCCCCACCGAAACACACCTTCCGTCTTTCCGGACCATGTGTATTTGGATCGTTACTATTCTCAAAATGTGCTTTTGATTCTATCACGCAGGGCCCTGTTTGTAAACAAAGCGGGCGGAGACTCCTCTCAGTTAAGATCTCTCTTTATTTTCCTCGTTGTCGTCTTCGGGAACGGTTCGTCCCTCAGCACAACGTCGTGGATCCTCCGGTAAGCCGGCTGTTTCTTATTGTACTTCTCTACTTCCCTGACAATCTTCTCCCGGACAGCTGCCGGATCCATCTTCTTCGTCTCGGTCTCATCCGGATAGACATGGGCGATAAGGCCCGCTGCCTCGCCTTTCACAATGACCTCACCGACGTACGGAATCTTATAAAGGTCGTTTTCGAGTTCTTCGGGGGAGACGTTTTCGCCATTTGCAAGAATGATCAGATTCTTCTTCCTGCCGGTGATATAGAGGAAGCCGTTCTCATCGAACCGGCCGAGATCTCCTGTGTGCAGCCATCCGTCCACGATCGTCTCCGCTGTCTCCTCCGGCATCTTGTAATAGCCTTTCATCACGATATCGCCGCGGACAAGGATCTCGTCGTCGACGATCTTCACCTCGGTGTTGTCGATCGGGCGGCCGACCGAACCGTCTGAGATTCCTCTCTCACCGTTGAACGCGATGACCGGAGACGTCTCCGTCATGCCGTAGCCCTGCCAGATCGTGATACCGTATTTTCTGAACTCCGTCACATACATAGGGTCGAGGTAAGCGCCGCCGACAATGATATGGTTGAGCCTCCTGCCGAACACTTCGCGCCCGACCAGGATCTTCGGGATCAGGCGGTTCACGGTCTTCAGCTTCTTGTAGATCGTCTCCACCATGAGCGGGACCATCAGGATGACCTGCGGCTCGAAGGTCTTAAGGTTCTTCATCAGATGACCGACGCTGTCGTTGATGCAGGTGTTGACGCCCAGCTCGATTGCTTTCAGCACGTCAACGGACAGGCAGAACGCATGGTGAATGGGCAGCACGGAGAAAAGCACCGTGCCGGGCTCCGTGTGGTAGAACAGATTCTTCACCTGCGCGCCGAGACTGCCCTGCGTCAGCATAATGGCTTTGGGGATTCCGGTCGTGCCCGACGAGAACATGATCGTGCAGACCGCATCTTCCGGTCTTGTCACATCAGCGTTGATCGGGGAATCATATATCTCCGCCGGTGTGCCATCCGCATCTCCGGCCGCCATATAGTCACTCCAGATGCCGTCCGCGCCCGGGAGAGTCTCTTTTCCGAGCACAATGACCTTCCGGAGCTTCGGACATTCCTCTTTGACCCGCGCAATGAGCTCCTTCTTCGCGCTCTCGATGAACGCGCAGGTAATGTCCGCGCGGTCAAGCTGCCAGATGAGACTGTCATCCGGCAGGGACGCATCGAGCGGCACCGCGACTCCGTCTCCGGTTATAATACCGAGATAGGTGACGACCCACGGATAGGAATTCTTCCCGATGATGGCTATGTGGGCTCCGGCATATCCGTCATTTGCAAATGCCCTCCTGATCTTCCCAAGATCCTCTCCCAGCGCCCGGTAGGTCTTGTTGACAACGCCTTTCCCTGTGGGAAAACTAAAAGAATTAAGCTCACTGTATTTATCTATGCTTTCAAATATGATCTCTCTGATCGTCATAACTGCTCCTTTACCCACCGGATGGTCCGATTCGGAACGCATCCATCTTTCCTGTATTTACCGGACGCGGCATAGCATTTCCGTTGAAAGGGCACATTCCTCCACCGGGCCGGATCAGCCGCGCACAGTATCAATGAGCAGACTAACAGATAAAAAAACGCAAAACAATAGCCCCGAATGCCTTTTGGACATTCGGGGCTCAATCGTCCAATTATTCACGATGTCTGCCGATCGTGCGCTTCTTCGCAGTTCGGATCTTCGTGCTCCGCTTTGCGGCGGCCGAAAATCATACAATCAATCGTAGCGCTCGTCGATAACGCGCTTCGTCTTCTTCTCGCTCCTCGGCAGGAGGCCGTTCTCGACGATCTTAACGATCGGCGTGAACCCGATAGCCGCCTTGGTCTTTCGGGCAATCTTCTTGCCGAGCTCCTCAAAGTCGACACTGCCGTCGATCGCCTCGACATAGAGACGCATCGTGTCGCGTCCGTCGAAGTGGGAGATACGGATCTGGTACTCACTGGATGCTCCGTCGCACTTCGAGATGACTTCCTCGATCTGAGCCGGGAACACGTTGACGCCGTGAATCTTCATCATGTCGTCGGAGCGGCCGGTCAAGGTGTCGAGGCGCGGGTGCTCGTTATGTCCGCAGGTACACTCGCCGGGGATGATGCGCGACAGGTCGTGCGTGCGGAAGCGGATGAGCGGCGCGCCCTCCTTCTGCAGCGTGGTGAGGACGATCTCGCCCCATTCACCGTCGGGCACGGTTTCGCCCGTCTCCGGGTTGATGATCTCGAGGTAGACGTAGTCGCTCCAGATATGCATGCCGTGGCCGTATTGGCAGTTGATGCCGATGCCGGGACCGTACACCTCGGTGAGGCCGTAGATGTCGTAGAACTCAACGCCCAGGCCATCGATGATGCGCTGGCGGATCTTCTCGCCGGAGCGCTCCGAGCCCGTGATGAGCTACTTCAGCTTGAGCTTGTCCTTGATGCCGCGCTTCTCGACTTCCTCCGCAATCAGGAGCGCATAGCTGGCGGAGGCGGTGAACACCGTCGCCTCCATGTCGATCATGAACTGCAGCTGGTTCTCGGTGTTGCCCGGCCCCATGGGAATGGCCATCGCGCCAAGGCGCTCACATCCAGCCTGGAAGCCGATGCCGGCCGTCCACAGGCCGTAACCCGGCGTGATCTGGATGCGGTCGTCTGGCGTGATGCCCGCGTATTCATAGCAACG
>JAZRKZ010000087.1:0-14380 GCA_045646565.1 Lachnospiraceae bacterium | reverse complement strand
TATCCTCAAGCCTTAAGGCCTCCGCGGTCAGCCAGATCGAGGAAGGATCGTCTTCAACAGCCGGTACGGCGCTCTGAAGCTTTAGTTTCATTTGCCCCTTGACCGTCTGAATATCAGAATACCCGTTAAAAGACAGTCGCTTCACATCCCGCCGCTTCTCCCATATCACGTATGGAACGGGGTATATCGTATCGGCGCCTTTTTTCATATATACCAGAGCGGTGCTGTTTTGCGCATTATCGAACACCCGGATCCCGGACAGATCATCTACTCTTAAAACTTTTATTCCGCATTCCTCTTTCAGGCGGAACCGCCTGAAACCCACGCCGTTCTGAGCCGACTTAAATGTGCCCTGCCTTATCACGAAAGCAAGTACGCCTCCCTCCCGCAATAACTTATCGAGAACAATATAGGTGATCAGCACCGATATATCCTCTTTTGAGAAGCTCAGATCCCGGCCTTTCGCACAGAACAAAGAGTAGTCTGTCCACAGATGCTGCGAACCTTTTCTGTAGTCTTCCGGCATATACTCCCAGTTGACCCACGGCGGATTGCCTATGATCACATCTGCCTTCCCGACCTCTACGGTCCCTGGAAGTTTCATGATATCCGCCTTGTAAACAGGAATCTCGATCTCCTTATCTTTTTCCAGCATATCAATGATCGACAGGAGATAGTTCGTTCTGGCAGTTAATACAGCCAGCGGATTGATATCCATGCCCGCCGCAGAATGCAAGATCTCTTCCAGCGACGCCCCGGCCTTTCTTTTCGCGGCAATTATCTTAAATACAAATGTACCCGAACCGCACGTCGGATCGATGAACCGCCGGCCGATATCGACTCCTTCAAACGAGAGGACTGTATTTATTGTCTCTTCCGCCAGCCAGTCCGGCGTGTAGTATTCCCCCAGAGCATGACGGAGCTCCCTGGGAATTACGGCTTCATACATCTGTTTGATATAATCGTAATTGTTATTTTGCGCAAATTCCGCAGCGGAGATATCTGTCCTGTATCCCGCAGCCGCCTCCCGGATGCGCCGCATGATCTCTGCAAATCCGTTACGCATCTCACAGACCGGCCACGCATACCAGTCCCGGCAGCAGTAATTCGTAATTCCCCGTTCCCGGGCAAACTCTCCCAGGATAATCCCTTCATCGCGCACGCCGTCTGCTTTTTCAGACAGCAATTCATTCATCATGACCTTGATCAGCACACTGAAATATGTCTGGATCGAAAAAAACAGCATTTGAGCCTGCCCCGGTTCGTGACCGCTTTGAGGGGCTATACGATACCTTTCGAGCATCTCCGTTATGTTCAGCTTATTATTACTGGAGAGATTGGTCTCAACATCCCCGTAAATATATCGAAAATCCTTCTTCCATCCTTCCACAGCGATCTGCGTCTTTCCGGCCGGCGTTTCAACGAACCGGTAAATATCCCGTATGATGATTGCGGATTGTTTTCTGAGATCGGACTGACTGTTTTTCAAGTCCCTGCTGAGCATATATAGATCAATCATATATTGAGCTCCTCCGGTTTATGACACTGGCGTTAAATTCTTTCACTCTCTTTGGGAACGGAATAATCAGCTGGTCAGCACCGCTATTCCCCGGGAGCCAAGCTCGGTCACGATCTGTTCCCCGATCTTCTGATCCGTGATGACCGTCTTCACCTGGTCCTTCAGGTTGAGCGGTACAGTGCCGTGCCTTGAAAACTTCTCGGACTCTGTAAGGACGATGACCTGATCCGCCTGCCTTGCCATATCCCGTACGGCCTGAGCCCGCATCTGGTCCTGATTGGTGAAACCGGCTCTTGCAGACCAGCCGTCCACGCCGATAAAGAACCGGTCGACCCAGAAATTCTCAGCGCACTGGCGTACCATGGGACCGACCATGACCCGGGCGTCCTGCTGATAGATGCCGCCCAGAAGAATGATCTGAAAATCGGAGGCGCGACGGATGTAATCAGCGATGAAGGCGCTGTTGGTGATCATGGTTATACCGCTGCGAAGTTCCGTAAGCGCCGCGGCCAGCAACGCGCAGCAGCTGCCGCTCTCGACCATAATGGTATCGCCGTCTTTTACCAGTTCCGCCGCGCGCAGCGCAATCATTCTCTTTTCCTCGTAATGATAGGCCAGGCGCCCCTTGATATCGTCCGTGCTGGACAGGACGGCAAAGCCATGTTCCCTTCTGATGAGTCCCTGCGCCTCCATGGCGTCCAGATCCTTGCGGATCGTGACCTGTGAGACGCCCAGATACGCCGAGAGCCCGGCAACTTCCAGTTTCTTTTCTTTGACCAAAAGCTCCAGGATCTGACTGGTGCGGTCTTCTTTTTTTCGCATATGGCGGTCTCCCCGATAAGTCTGTTTGTAAAATGGATCGTATTATGTTTCATTTTCAAGCCTCGCTCACCTGCGCGAAACTCGAATCGGCCGAAAGAGCCTGTATCAGAAAAAGCAGTCAATACCCTGTTCAAGGAATACCTTCTGAAATTCTGTGAGGTCTTCCGGATGCAGCGCTTTTACGCCGGTCATTTCGTAAGCTCTGTCCAAAAACTCATATTTGCGTTCGCCCATCTGGTGGAAAGGCAGGAGCTGTACGCGCCTTGGCCCGGTTTCGAGCAGGAGTTTTGCAAATCCGGCAGCGTCCGACAGTCCCGCATTGAAACCAGGGATTACCGGAATCCGGGGCAGAACAGTGAGCCCCTGCTCGTGCGCCCACTGCAGGTTCTTTTGGATTTGCATAATACCGACGCCGGTCCCCTTTTGGTGCATTCCGGAATCATAGTGCTTGACATCAAAAAGCAGAAGATCAAAGAGCGGCGCGAGCCTGTGAAAGATTTCCGGGCTGACGCAGCCGGTCGTCTCGATCGCGGTGTGAATACCTTTTTCCCGAAGGCGCAGGATCAACGCCTCCACAAAGTCGGGCTGCACCATGCCTTCGCCGCCGGAGACGGTCACGCCGCCGCCGGACTCCTCATAGAAGTCTTTATCCTGCATGCACACATCCACAACTTCGTCGACAGTCTTATATTCCCCCTCACTGGTCAGCGCGCGTCCGGGACAGCCCTGTACGCAGGAAAGGCAGCTTGTACACTTGTCAACGTCGATATGGATCCCTCCATCCTCCGCGGCACGGATCGCCTTCTCGGGACAGGTATATACACATTTCCCACAGCGCACACAGTTGTCACGGTGGTACATGATCTGTATTCGGGAGAGCTGGGACTCCGGATTGGAACACCATTTGCAGCGAAGAGGACATCCCATCAGGAATACGGTGGTCCGCACGCCGGGGCCGTCGTGGATGGAAAACTTCTGAATATTAAAAACAAGACCTTTTCGTTCCATATAGATCTACTCCAAAAAATATCATTCATTCTCCCTGCCTTTCCTATCATAACATTCGCGTTCGATTATGTAAATAATAAGTTGCGAATGAAAGTATAGAATGTTTGCTACGAAAAAACAATTTGACAAAAGAAGTCTGGGTGCTATAATTAAACTGCGAACGGAACAACATATGATTTCGATAAAAACCGAGGAGATCGTCATGGAAAACAAAGCGCATTTCGGATCCCTGACACCCAGAATGCAGGCATACCGCGAGAGCGTTCTGGATCAGAAGCCCTATATCGACGCACAGCGCGCCGTTCTGGCTACAGAATCTTATATGAAGAACAGGAATCAGCCTCCGGTCATGAAGAGAGCGCTGATGCTGCAGAATATTCTGGCAAAGATGGATATTTACATTGAAGACGAGACGATCCTCGTCGGGAACCAGTCCTCTGTCAACCGCGGCGCTCCGGTCTTTCCTGAGTACACAATGAAATTCATTATGGATGAGCTGGATCTTTTTGAGAAGCGCGACGGCGATGTCTTTTATATTACGGAAGAGACCAAGCGGCAGCTGCGCGAAATCGCTCCTTTCTGGGAGAACAACAATCTCCGCGCCCGGGGCGAGGCGCTGATTCCGGAGGAGATGCAGGTCTATATGGACACCGGATTTTTCGGCATGGAAGGCAAGCTCAACGCCGGCGACGCACACCTGGCTGTAGACTACGCCAACATGCTGAAGATCGGCCTCATGGGCTACGAAGACCGCGCAAGAAAGCTGAAGGCGCAGCTGGATCTGACCGAACCGGAATCCATTGACAAGTATCAGTTCTACAAGGCGGTCCTCATCGTTATCGATGCTGTCAGGGGATTTGCAGAGCGCTTTGCATACCTGGCAGAAAAGAAGGCGGAGAGCGCACCGGAGCCCCGAAAAGCCGAACTTCTCGAGATTGCCCGTATCTGCGGCAAGGTTCCTTATCAGCCGGCGGAGACTTTCCACGAGGCGGTGCAGGCTGTATGGTTCATTCAGCTGATCCTGCAGATCGAGTCCAACGGACACTCCCTCAGCTACGGCCGCTTTGACCAGTATGTGTATCCCTACCTGGCGTCCGATCTGGAGAAGGGGCTGATCAACGAGGACATGGCCGTGGAACTCCTCACCAACCTCTGGATCAAGACACTGACAATCAACAAGGTCCGCTCCAAGGCTCACACGTTCTCCAGTGCCGGAAGTCCTATGTATCAGAATGTCACGATCGGCGGTCAGACCGTAGATGGCAGGGACGCCGTTAACAGGCTGTCTTTCCTGATCCTGCGCTCGATCGGTCAGACAAGGCTTCCCCAGCCGAACCTGACCGTCCGCTATCACCGGAATATCAATCAGGCTTTTATGGACGAGGCGATCGAGGTCTTAAAGCTCGGAACCGGCATGCCTGCTTTCAACAACGATGAGGTCATCATTCCTTCCTTCATCGAGAAAGGGGTCAAAAAAGAAGACGCTTACTGTTACTCAGCCATCGGCTGTGTGGAGACTGCCGTGCCCGGAAAGTGGGGGTATCGCTGCACCGGCATGAGCTACCTGAATTTCCCCAGAATTCTGCTGATGGTCATGAATAACGGCGTCGACGCAACAAGCGGAAAGAGATTTGTCAAAGATTACGGAAACTTCCGGGATATGGAATCTTTTGACGAGCTGATGCAGGCGTGGGACGGCGCGATTCGGGAACTGACCCGCGTAAGTATCATTGTAGAAAACGCCATCGACATAGCCAGCGAGCGCGAAGTGCCCGATATTCTCTGTTCCTGCCTCACCCAGGATTGTCTGGGCCGCGGCAAGACCATCAAAGAGGGCGGCGCCGTTTATGATTTCATCTCCGGTCTGCAGGTCGGCATTGCAAATATGGCAGACAGCCTCTCGGCGATCAAGAAGCTGGTCTATGAGGAGAAAAAGATCTCCCGCGACGAGCTCATGAATGCGCTGGCAGCGGATTTCGCCGGTGAAGAAGGCGAGCGGATCCGCCGGATGCTGATCCATGACGCGCCTAAGTACGGAAACGACGACGATTACGCCGATCAGCTGGTCGTGAACGCCTACGCGTCCTACCTGGATGAAATGAAAAAATATAAAAACACCCGCTTCGGCAGAGGCCCGATCGGCGGCGTCCGTTACGGCGGAACTTCCTCGATCTCGGCAAATGTCGGACAGGGCTTCGACACAATGGCGACGCCTGACGGACGCCACGCCAAAGAGCCTCTTGCAGAGGGCTGCTCACCCGCGCACTCCATGGACAGACATGGCCCGACAGCTGTATTCAAGAGTGTATCGAAGCTCCCCACCCACGAGATCACGGGCGGCGTGCTCCTGAACCAGAAGGTCACCCCCGCCATGCTCTCCACACCGGAAAATACCAAAAAGCTTGAATTTATTGTCCGCACATTCTTCAATCGCCTGGAAGGCTACCACGTGCAGTATAATGTTGTTGATAAAGCCACTCTTCTGGATGCGCAGGCGCATCCGGAGAAGCATAAAGATCTGATCGTCCGCGTGGCGGGATACAGCGCTTTCTTCAATGTTCTGAGCAAGGCGACGCAGGATGATATTATCGGAAGAACAGAACAGACGTTATAAACGATACCGTTAAAGAACGAACGTTGAAGATCCGGCACATATTTATCCGGAACCACATTTATCACAGGAGGAGGCAAAACATGAAATTCTGTATTGATGATGCGCATGTAGAAGAGATCCGCCGCATATATGAGTACTACCCGGTTGACGGCGTTTCCACCAATCCCACGATTCTGGCCAGGACCGGAAGGGAGCCCTATGAAGTTCTGAAAGAGATCCGATCCATCATTGGAGAAGACGGCGAACTGTTCGTACAGGCCACATCGACTACGGCAGAGGGCATGGTCGAAGAAGCGCATAAGATCGCAGAAGTGCTCGGCAGGAGAACGCTGGTAAAGATTCCCTGCACGCCTGAAGGATTCAAGGCGATGAAACAGCTGAAGAAAGAGGGGCTCCGTTTCATCGGTACCGCGATTTACACCGCCATGCAGGGGTTCCTTGCAGCCAAGTGCGGCGCGGAGTATGTGGCGCCTTATGTGAACCGAATCGACAATATGGGCTTTGACGGCGTGCAGGTCGCGAAAGACATCCATGACGCGATCGTGGCGAACGGCCTCGACAGCGGTCTTCTGGCAGCAAGCTTCAAGAACAGCCAGCAGGTCCTCGCTCTCACTAAATACGGCGTGAAGGCAGTCACTGTCGCTCCGGATGTCATTGACGGACTTGTAAAGAACGCGGCGATCGACGCGGCAGTCGATCAGTTCACGGAGGATTTCAGGGGCCTTGTCGGAGAGGGAAAGACGATGGCGGACTGCTGATCGGGAAACTTTAACCTTTTCACGGAGATCTGCTTGACAAGTTAGGTTCTACTAATTATAATGCATATACAGGTTAGCTTTTGCTAACAACAAAACCGACATGTCGTACGGTCAAATGAGGAGGGGCAGGATGATGCCGCTGTGTTATGCAACTCCGGGGGAGGAGTCCGTGATCCGCAAGGTGGGAGGAAGCCCGGAGGTCAGGAAACACCTTGAAAATCTGGGATTCGTTGTAGGGGGAACTGCGACCGTTATTTCGTCCCTCAACGGGAACGTGATCGTAAAAGTCAAGGAATCCCGAGTCGCCATCAATGATGAAATGGCCAGAAAAATCATGGTTTGAGGAGGTTTGGAGATGAACAATCTGAAAGAAGTGCCGGTAGGCGGCACGGCAAAGGTGGTTCGGATCCATGGTGCGGGCGCGGTAAAGCGAAGGATCATGGATATGGGAATCACAAAAGGAGTGGAGATCTATGTACGCAAAGTGGCCCCGTTGGGAGATCCCATTGAGATTACGGTACGCGGGTACGAGCTTTCTCTTCGTAAAGCAGACGCGGAAAATATAGAGGTAGAATAATCTTTTTTTTTGCCATAGAGTTAGGATTAACTAATAAACAGGAGAACACATTATGAACATTCGCATTGCCCTGGCAGGAAATCCGAACAGCGGAAAGACTACTCTGTTCAACGCGCTGACCGGTTCCAACCAGTTCGTCGGGAACTGGCCCGGCGTTACAGTTGAAAAGAAGGAAGGAAAGCTCAAGAAGCATGACGGCGTGACTATCACGGACCTTCCGGGCATCTACAGTCTTTCTCCATATACTCTGGAAGAGGTGGTCGCCCGGAATTACCTGATCGGCGAACGCCCGGACGCCATCCTGAACATCGTTGACGGCACGAACCTCGAGCGCAACCTTTATCTGACCACGCAGCTCGTGGAACTCGGCATTCCCGTGGTCGCGGCCATCAACATGATGGATATTGTCAGAAAGAACGGCGACAAGCTGGATTCGGCGGAGTTGTCCCGACAGCTGGGATGCAGAGTGGTGGAAATATCTGCGCTGAAGGGCACCGGCGTCATGGAGGCAGCAGAAGCGGCTATTTCGGCGGCAGAGAGTACAAAAACCGTGCCGCAGCATACTTTTTCCGGTCCTGTGGAACACGCGCTTGCCCATATCGAGGAGGCAGCTGTCCACAATATGCCGGAAGAACAGCAGCGCTGGTACGCCATCAAGGTCTTTGAGCGGGACGATAAGGTCCTTGCGCAGCTTGCCATTGGTCCCGATAAGTTGAAACATATCGAATCGGATATTGCGGCGGCAGAGAAGGAACTGGATGACGACGCGGAGAGTATCATCACCAACGAGCGGTATGTGTATATCGGGCAGGTCATCAAATCCTGCTACCGCAAACACAACGCCGGGAACCTTTCCACTTCGGATAAGATTGACAGGATCGTTACCAACCGATGGCTGGGTCTGCCTATTTTTGCCCTCGTGATGTTTGCCGTCTACTGGATCGCTATGGTAGGCGTCGGCGCACCGGCGACCGACTGGGCCAATGACGGTCTGTTCGGCGACGGGTATCATCTGTTTGGCCGGGGAACTTCGCAGTATGAGGAAGCGGCAGAACGCTACGGCGACACGGACGCCATCATCGAGGCTTTTGCGGAGGAGTACGGCGTAGAGATGGACGAGGAGGATCCGGAAGGTTCTCTGAATGCGCTTCTTGCTGCTGTACCGGAAGACGCGGCTGTCACTTACATTACTCAGGACGACGAGACATTGGAGACCGAAGAACATCCGGACACCGGAAAAGCGGAGCTCCTTACGGCCACGAAGGAATATTTGAGCACAGAAGACGGATATAAATCCGATATTGGCGCACCGGATCCTGCCGCCTACGGCACTTGGATCCCGGGCATACCAGTCCTTGTGGAGAGCGTTCTTGATAAGGCCAACGTCGCGGAATGGCTGAAAGGCCTGATCCTGGACGGTATTGTTGCCGGCGTCGGCTCCGTGCTTGGCTTCGTTCCCCAGATGCTGGTGCTGTTCTTCATGCTGGCGTTCCTTGAAGCATGCGGCTATATGGCCCGTATCGCATTTGTCCTCGACCGTGTCTTCCGTAAATTCGGCCTCTCCGGAAAATCGTTCATTCCGATGCTGATCGGCGTCGGGTGCGGCGTGCCCGGCATTATGGCTTCCCGGACAATTGAAAATGAACGCGACCGCCGCATGACGATCATGACCACGACTTTTATTCCCTGCGGCGCGAAGGTACCGTTCATCTCAATGATCGCCGGGGCTATTTTCGGAGGATCCGCCTGGGTGGCCACCAGCGCCTACTTTATCGGCATGGCGGCAATCGTCACGAGTGGTATCATGCTGAAAAAGACAAAGCGGTTCGCCGGCGAACCCGCGCCGTTTGTCATGGAACTGCCCCCATACCACTGGCCGACCCTCGGGAACGTCCTTCGGTCCATGTGGGAGCGCGGATGGAGCTTTATCAAGAAGGCCGGTACGATCATCCTGCTTTCCACGATCCTTGTATGGTTCCTCAGCCGCTTCGGCGTGGCGGACGGTGCATTCCGGATGCTGGAGGCGGAAGAGCTTGAGATGTCCGTTCTTGCGAGGATCGGAAACGCAATTGCGTGGATTTTCATCCCTCTCGGATTCGGTACCTGGCAGGCGACGGTCGCATCCATTACCGGTCTCATCGCCAAGGAAAACATTGTCGGTACGATGGGTATCCTCTACGGAGGAACGGAAGCATACGCCAACCTTGCCGCATCGTTCAGCTCCATTGCGGGTTATGCTTTCCTGGTATTCAATCTGCTCTGCGCGCCCTGCTTCGCGGCCATCGGCGCTATCCGCCGGGAAATGAACAACGCCGGCTGGACCTGGTTTGCTATTGCCTACCAGTGCGGATTTGCCTATGCTGTTTCCCTGATGATCTACCAGTTTGGCGGATTATTTACGGGACACGTGAACATCATCGGTCTCATCGCGGCAATCGCCCTGCTGTGTGTCATGATTTACATGCTGTTCTTCAAGAAATATCAGGAAGCAACAACGCTTACACGAAAGGTGTGATTTTATGTTGGAGATGCTCCTCAATAATGCAGGAACAATCCTTATCAGTATTCTCCTGATCCTTCTGGTCACTCTGATTATTGTGCAGATGGTGAGGGACAGGAAACAGGGAAAGTCTTCATGCGGCAGCAACTGCGGTTGCTGCCCCATGTCCGGCTCCTGCCATAAGAATAATAAGAACTAGTGGGTGAAGAATGGGCGGTTGCCTGGCTGGAGATCAAATTAATCTGCCGGTAAACTGCCCCCTCACCATGTCAGGAACACAGAGAAGAAAATTAAGCCTGCCGGCGAGAGTTGTCGGTGGCTAACCGCACTTTTCAAAGAATTCGACTGCCAAAAATGAGCTCTTTTACCTGCTATCAGCACGCCATCCATTCATTTTCGCGATTTAAGACTGCTTTCTGGCGCAGAATTTGGGAATTTTAGCACCTCAATTGTGGTAATTTCAAAAGAATCGACTGCCGAACTTCGATAAGGCTCTAAACCCGACCAAGGCCCTAAACCCGACCAAGGCTCTAAACCCGACAGTTCAAGTTTTTTCTACTCATGCCCTTGAAACGGGGTGGGATTATTTATCTCTGTTTAACACAAACGTAATCGACAGTTTATTGACAAACACCCGTGGCGTGCTAAAATAATGAAAAATGAAATCGCAAGACTTTTATCAGGACGGATGTCGTGGTGAAGGTCTTTTTCTTTATCATCGACTCTGTCAGAAATTCAAGTCTCGCTCGCGAGACTTGGCGCGGGATTCGGGTCAGCGCCAGCTGACATAATAATTGTGAAACTTTGTGCTTTCACAATCAGCTGATGTAAGAAAGGAGTACGCTATGTTAATTACGATTTTGATGATAATGCTGTTCTTTGCCGTAATCAGAGTCGGGTTCCGGCTGGCATGGGGAATGACAAAGTTTCTTTTCGGTCTGGGGCTGTTCTGGTTCTGCCCGCTGCTGTTTGTGCTGGTCGTTTTATCAGGGGGCTTTAGCCATATGTGGCTGCCGATCGTGCTGCTCGGCCTGCTGCTTGGCCGCGGATTTTGGAGGACGTAAGAATTGCCGGAAAGCAGCAAAACAGCACACAATACTCGTACACGAAACGGAAAGGATAGGATGAACATGAACGAAGCGATTCTTAGAGATTTGATTGAAGCTTCTTATGCGTTTGACAGAGGAAACGCGGAACTTACCAAAGCGATCCGTGAGGTCCAGGACACGGCAAAGCCCCGGAACAGGATCTTCTTTGATATCGGGGATATCACAAAGCTGGATGTGGACTGCATTGTCAATGCGGCAAATAACAGCCTCCTTGGCGGAGGCGGCGTGGACGGCGCGATCCATCGCGCGGCCGGTCCCGGCCTTCTTGAGGAATGCCGGACGCTCGGCGGATGTGAGACCGGAGAGGCAAAGATCACAAGGGGATACGATCTCCCGGCAGATTATGTGATTCACACGGTTGGGCCTGTGTACCGGGCGGGAAATCCGAACTGTGAAAAGCTGCTTCGGAACTGCTATGTGAACAGCCTCAATCTGGCCAAAGAACATGATATTCACACAATCGCGTTCCCGGCCATCTCGACCGGCGTATATGGCTATCCTGCGGATGCGGCGGCCGAAATTGCGCTCTCGGTGATCAGCGACTGGCTCTCAGACAATGCGGATTACGGTATGGTCGTCGTCCTCTCCTGCTTCAGCCGGAGAATGTATGAGACATATCAAAGGGTGCTCCGTAATATGCAGAATATGTGAATTTCCTGTCGAGGAACCAATATCGGCTGCAGGACAAAAGACGGAATCCGCGGCCGATATTGATAAAGGCCGGAACTCCCGGCTGATAAACACAAAGAAAAAGCCTGCCGAAGCGGGCAAGCCAGCTCCGGCAGGCTAATATGTTGACGAAATTTTCGGTCCCGCCCGTTTCTTCTGCCTGTTGGCAAACAGGCGTCTGCGATCAGACCATCATCTTATATCTTTGTGCAGGCGTCTGCGATCAGACCATCATCTGATATATCTTTGTGCAGTCATCCTCGTTCAATGTGACAAATCCGGAAATGCTTCCGCTTCTGCCATCTCCATAGCACAACATCTGCACAAGCTTCGGAATATCCTCTTCTTTAGCTCCCAGTTCCGCAAAATTTAACGGCATTCCAATCCCCTTAAGGAAATTCTCAAGCGCGGCGATTCCTGCAAGCGCTGTAACCTCAGGGTGGTCAAAGTCCATCTGGCATCCCCATACACGTACAGCCAGTTTTGCAAATCTTGTGACATCATGCTTATACACATATTTGAACACCGCCGGCATCGTCACTGCAAGACCTGCGCCGTGAGCGCAGTCATACAGCGCGGAAAGCTCATGCTCTATATTGTGGCTGTTCCAGTCCTGACTGCGTCCGACGCCGCATGAATTATTATGGGCCATCATTCCCGCCCACATGATATTCGCTCTGGCTTCGTAGTTGTCCGGATCCGCAATGACTCTCGGGCCTTCATGGATCATGGTAAGGAGCAGGCCTTCAATAAGCCTGTCGGTGACCTCGACCTCACGGGTATTCGTCAGATACCGTTCATGGAGATGCGCCATGATATCCGTTATACCCGCTGCCGTCTGGTACGGCGGAAGGGTCTGTGTCAGCGCCGGATTTAAAATACTGAACTTTGGTCTTATTGCATCACTGCCGGCACCTCTTTTGAACATCCCCTCTTCCTTGGTTATGACAGAATCCGGGCTTCCTTCGCTTCCGGCCGCGGCAATGGTAAGGATCGTTCCGACAGGAAGAGCCTTTTCAATGTCCTTTCCCATGTAGAAATCCCAGAAATCTCCGTCATACAGTGTTCCTGCCGCAATCGCTTTCGATGAATCTATGGTGCTTCCGCCGCCGACAGCAAGAACAAAATCAATGTCCTCTTTCTTGCAGAGTTCTATTCCCTCATAAACAAGTCCGCTTCTCGGATTTGGCTTTACGCCGCCAAGAAGAACATAGGGAATCCCCTCTTTCTCAAGCGAAGCCTTCACTCTGTCCAGAAGTCCTGACCTGACAACGCTTCCGCCGCCGAAATGTACGAGGACTTTACTTCCTCCAAAGCGCTTTACAAGCGAGCCCACTTCGTTTTCTCTGTCTTTTCCAAACGCAAAAAATGTTGGTGAATAGAAATTGAAATTATCCATGAACAGTCCTCTCCTTACATGAATCAATTAATGTAGTATACATAGTTTTCTTTTCTTGGCGCGGCTGCATTTGCAGGAACGGCAGCATAACCAAGCGCACAGTGTCCTATTCCCTCATAATCGCCTTCGACGCCAAGCTTTTTGAGGATCGTCTTTCCGAAATCGGAGTTAAATTCCTCTTTTGCCCTGTGGATCCAGATGCTTGCGACTCCGAGGCTTTCCGCTGCGTTCATAAGATTGCCCATTACCAACGCGCCATCGTAAATATAGGTCGGTACGGCCTTATTTGCCAGAACGATCAGAATGACCGGAGCCCCGTAAAACGGATCGAACCCTTCAGCCCATCCGCCTATCCTCCTGTTCTCTTCTGCAATGGCGTCACGAAGTTCCCTGTTCGTTACTGCTATGATAATAGGACTCTGCTTTCCCATACCCGTTGCAGAGTATGTCCCGGCTTTTATAATGGCGTCGAGTTCTTCCTTCTTCACCATCTCCGCTTTAAACTTCCTGCAGCTTCTTCTGCTCTCAAGTACCTTTAATGTCTCATTCATACAATGTTCTCCTTTCTGCTTAAATATGAATAAGTAATTGCGAAACGATGTGCTTACGATGAATTGTATGAACATTCAAACGGCTTCCCCGCCAAGAACTACTAACATTCGCGGAAGCTGTGGAAAAGCATTCACAATACCGCATAACACTTGCAAACATCTATGTTAGTCGCTATTATAAATCATACATCTTGAAGTCGACTTTAACTCAAGCGATAATATAAAAAATAGTTGATTTTATGGAAAATATGGAGGCGTGATGACATATACCATTACTGATCTGTCGAAGAAATTTAATCTGCCGGCTTCAACCATCCGTTACTATGAGAAAATAGGATTATTGGAAAATGTTGAACATGTGAATTCCCGCAGATTCTATAATGATTCACATATAGACCGCTTAAACGCGATAGAATGCTTTAAGAAAGCGCTTCTCCCTCTGGAGAAGATCCGGCTTTTCTTCACATATGAAAAAGACATGGCGGCAAATGCCGATAAAATCCTCGCTGTGCTGCATGAACAGGAATCGAAGACGCTGGAATCATTGGAATCTCTGCAGGCAGGTCTTGTTCACCTGCAAAAAAAGATCCGCTTTTATTCTACAGTAAGCGAAGCTTTAAAAAACAAGTCCCCTCTTCCAAAGTGGGAAGACGTATAAATTATATCCCGTCTCTATCTGAAAAGAGGAAGCGCTATGAGAAAGAAAGAACTCTTCACCGGTCCCCTCGAAAATATACAAATGGTCGCCATGGACAAAATCGGCGACTTCCGCGTCCGTCCCGGTCTCTATGAGCTGAACGGGGCCACCGCGCAAGTCGGATCGTAGCCATGTCGTTCTGTGGGCCAAGGAGTTG
>JAZRKZ010000086.1:0-2075 GCA_045646565.1 Lachnospiraceae bacterium | reverse complement strand
GCCCACGCTCACATTCTGTCTCTCGCTCGCGCCTCCGAAGAAGTCATAATACTGCTGAACCGTCGTGTTCGTGATAGCGACCATGGCCGGCATGCACATCTCGACAACTTCCGGTACGGTAAGTTCCACGTCCTGCGATGCAGTCATGTCAGCCGTATCCGCCTTGCCCACAGTCACTTTACTCTCCTCTTTATCAAGTGAGGGCACCGGGGACGGCACTGCCTCGGCAATCTCAGGTTCCGTCTTCTTTTGAGGAGCCGTATAGCCTGTCATTTTCAGGACGCCCAGGAAAACGGCGGACGCAATGAGGCCGAAGATCGCAGCATAAAGCGCTGTCGCAAGGATCCTCCCCAGAAGCCCTCCTTTTCTGCCCTCTGCCTTCTTTGCATCGTCCGGGCTCTTTGCCCTGGTCTTTTCCGGATGTGACTTCTCCGCGAATGGGGCTCCGGGCGTTACGAAGCGGTAGGAGTCATATTTGCTCTGATAGGGCTCTCTGCTTTCCTCATCGGATGGCAGGCTTTGACCGGTCTCACCGGAGTTTTCCCCGGCGGGAGCTGCCGGAGAGCTTCCGGACGCTGCTGCCGCGTTTTTCTCATAATAACTTCCGTAAACGGGCCGCTCATCCTCTATCCCGCTTATATCGTAGGAATGACCGGCAGAGATGAGACCGCCTTCCGGGTCGGAGCTGCTTTCCGGATACGCATTGTTCGGATATGCATCGTCCGCGTATACATCGTTCGGATATGCATCATCCGGATACGCATCGTCCGGGTATTCACTGTCCGGATAGTCGTCGTAGTACTCGTCATCGTAGTACTCGTCGTCATAATACTCATCGTCATAGTCCGTGTCGTCATAGCAGGGCTCGTCATAAGCGATATCGGCGGACTCGCCCAGAGGCGTAGCGTTCTCATTTTCTTTTGTTTCTTCATTTAAGTCATCACGAAACAGATCGTCCATAATGTGTCCTTCTTTCGAATAGCTTATGCATACAGTTATCCATTATATTACGCAGAAAATGTGTATAAAATGTGATAAATCCAGTCACCCTGGACCCATTCGCTTTTTGTCGTCACCGGCAAAAGGCGTTCCTGTCCGTGAAAAAAATACGGGCGATAGAATCGCCCTTTTACTGGAAACTGCCCGCAGTTTCCGATCTGGTATATAGCCTTTCTCCGATCATTAATCGTCGCCCGCCTTATAGACCCAGAATCCAGGATTCATGGTGCATATCCGGATCAGCCAGTCGGGGAGCGACTTATAAGCAAGACCCAGCCTGAAGCCGATATACTTGGCCGTGCTGTGGATAAGAAGCCGCGGGATCATGTAGCCGCAGCCCACGCTCCTCAGATACTTCATCGTGTCCTTCACAAGTTTCCTGCCCTCACCCTCGGAGACGATTCCACGGAAGATCTCAGGATGCATCGCCTGCGAGACGCCGTTGTCAAAGTTCCGGTGGAACTGCTGCATGGCGCTGTAGTTGTGCGAATGAATGACGCGGGCCTCCGCCACATACGCGACGGAATACCCGAGCTTGATCGCCCGGCCGGCAAAGATCATATCCTCGTTAAATATACACGGCGCGGAAAAGCCGCCCATCTCTCTGAGGAATACTCTGTCGTAACACGCACATACATTTGAACAGAAAAATGTCTTGATGCCGAGTTCAGGGAGATCGTCGAACGATTTCACCATAGACTCAGGCGGATAATTGAAATTGCGCGTAAAGCCCTCGATTACCCTGCAGTCACGATTCGGGATCTGCCGTGCGTAGGCGACCTTCACCTTTGGATCACGGAAGGCTCCGAGAAGACGCTCAACAAGCGTTTTATCCGCCGGGAGCGCATCCTGTGTCATATACAGAATATAGTCCGCGTCGGAGAAACCCGCTCCCATATTTCTGGTCCCCGCATGGTCGAACTCGGACTTCGTTATATGGAACACCTCCGCGCGGGGTATCTTCCTTGTGACCGAACTGTCAAACGCGCTCTCCTCTGTATTGATGATCAGGATATTCCGCACGGGATATGTCTGGTCAGAAATACGCGAAAGCAGCGTTCTGAAAGACGCGCCCG
>JAZRKZ010000085.1:0-7338 GCA_045646565.1 Lachnospiraceae bacterium | reverse complement strand
AGCGGTCGGTGATGACCTCAACGTCGTTATTAAGGAAGAGCAGGTACTCGCCTTTCGCATGTATCACAGCGAAATTGTTGATGGCGGAGAAGTTGAAAATGTCTTTCCAGTAAATGACGCGCACATTATCGTGCTCGGACTGTATCTTTTCGTAATAGGCAAATGTCTCCGGCTCCGTCGAATTATTCTCCGCAATAACGATCTCATAGTTCTTATAGGTCGATTTTTCGAAGATCGACGTGAGAGCACGGTCAAGCACATCGCTGAAATCCTTGTTCGGGATGATGATCGAGATAAGGGGCTCGCCCTGGATCTCATATCTCGTCCGATAGCTCCCGATGTCCTCCGCAAGTTCACAGGTCGCGTGGATGCCCATCCGGTCATAGTGAGCCTGGATCGCGCGTCTTCCGTTTTCGTACGCGTACATCTTGCTCTCCGGATTTCCCGCAGTCGAAGACTCATGGGCCCTCCAGTGATAGAGGAACTTCGGGATATGATGGACACGTCTCGATTTCTCCACGCAGCGGAGAATGAAATCATAATCCTGGGCTCCGTCGAACTCGCTTCTTTCGTAGATCTGCTCACTGCCGCCGATCTCGTCCACGATCGACTTTCTCACGCAGAAGATATGCGTAATATAGTTGTTCGACCGAAGAAGATCCGGGCTGAAGTCCGGCTTGAAATTCGGGCTGTAATACACGCCCGATGTATACATGATCTTATCCTCGTCGGTATAGACAGCGTCGATCTCCGGATCCTCATTGAGGGCTTTTACGATCTCGTAGCAGGCGTCCTTCTCGACCGTGTCGTCGTGGTCACAGAGCATGATGAAATCGCCGGTCGCCATCTTGATGGCTTCATTGGTATTGCCGGAGATGCCGGTGTTCTTTTCAAGTCTGCGATAGACGACACGGCTGTCGGCAAGATACTTTTCCCTGATCTGTTCCTCCACATCATCCTTCGTGCTCCCGTCCGCAAGGCAGATCTCGATATTGCTGTAGGACTGACCAAGAAGTCCGTCCATGAGCTCGTCAAGGAACCTCTCCGGCGTATTGTAAAGAGGGATCACGATGGATATCTTCGGTTCATAGGCGAATTTCACGGCTGCCTGGCGGGCAAGCTCATCCGGCTTCACCATCTCATCATGGATCCAGTCGTCGTAGCCCGCGCTGTCGATCGCGTAGGTCGGGAGCGCATGGCGCCTTAAGTAAGCGGCACGCTTCTTCTCATCAAGAATGATCCTGACTTCCTGCGCGACATAGCCGAGTTCATTTTCAAGCTCGAATGTAATGACCGGATGTTTGATCTGGGAAAGAGGCAGACGAACCGAAAACCCTGTCAGGAACTCCCCGTCAATCTCGAACATATTGTTGACATCCGCCCGGGGATATCGCTGCACATCGAATTCCAGGATCCGGCTCCTGTCACGGATCACGATCTCGGGAATAAGCCCTCCCTGTTCGTAGCACCACCCGCGGATCACCAGGTGATCTCCCTTATAATACCGGTTGTCGATATTGTATAAGATGCCGGCTTCCGCCTTGGTGAGCAGAGGACGGAGTCTTCCGAACGGATCGTCACGACCTGCCTTCACCGACAGTTTGCGATAGGCTGTCATGACTTTATTGCCGGAAAGAAGCGCCGCATACGCTCCTCTCCGGATTCCCTCCTTACGGGCTTTATAATAGCGCTCCCTCAGAGTGTCCATTTCTTTCTTGAGCTTTATGTATTCTTCCTGATAGTTCATCTCGCCTGTGCCCATTCCACTCATCCCTTCTTTCGGAGGATTTTCTTTACTGACTGTACCGCTTTAAATGACCTTGATCCGGTGACATCCTCGTACATATGCTTCCATATATCCCGGTCTGCCTCCATGGCCCGGTAAGATTCCATCTCGTGAGCATATTTATCATCCGCCTGATCCTTTTCGAGGTTCGCCCTGGCCCTGACTTCATCCCAGCGGGAGAACCAGGCGTCATCGAGTTCCGCGTACTTCTTCTTTTGAGCCGCAAGTTCTTCCTCGAGCTTTCCGATCCGCCCCTGCAGAACGGCAACGGTCTTGTCGCATTCCCGCCACATATCGTAGGCAGTATTCTTTCTAAGCGCCGCCTTAATGCCGTGAACATCCGTATCCCAGAACTCATCCAGCCCTGTGTGCGCCTTAAGGGTCATGCGTTTGATTGTGGCAAAGCCCGTACCGTCCGATTCGGAGATCACATAGTCGAAAAAATGCTCATAGCTTCTCTGCAAGGCATTAAGATCGGTCCTGACCCCGAGAGCGCTCATAAGGCCCGGAAGCGGTACAAGCTCCCCAAGTCCCTCTATGTGATAGTACGCATCCCTCACACAGTGATAGAGCACAAGATCTCTCGGCATGACAAAGGTCATGACCCACTCATAATCAATGAAATAGATGTCTTCCCCCTGGAAAATGATATTTCCGGGAATACCATCAAAATTAGAGACTTTAAATCCCGCGGAGCCGGCGTAAGGACGCGCATCGCCGAACCACTCCTCAAATTCCTCCGAGGGGACAAATTCGGTCTCATTTTCCCTTGAGGACATGAGTATCGATTTCTGTTTCATAAAAAGGCCGAGCACGCCTTCCGCGTCACCCGCGCGCACTGCGTTCCGGATCTTCATCTCGAGGGATTCGCCTTCAAGGTAATCAAATATGAGCTTTTCCCCATCGTAGATGACCGGGCAGGCCCGGACAGGTGCGTAGACACTCTCGAGGATCTCCGCATACCCCGAAACACGCTGAAGATGCTCTCTTCCTTCCGCGAAACAGGCCTCCTTGAAGACCTTCATACCGTCATCGGTCTTCGCGATCGTCGTAATGATCGAATACTTTCGGCTCCTCTCGTCGGAGCACTTAATGAATATTTTTCTCATTTAAGCCTCCTTCCTTTTGGCCTCAATGAGGAATGAGTTGGCCAGTGCCGCTCTTTCCTCGGATCCCCGAAGCCCCTCAAAAGCCTTGTTCTGTGAGAACAGGGCAAGAACGTCGAGATCGTAGTTCGCGTTCTCCGGGAAATCAATCTCGGCATCCCTTATGTTGTCATCGCTGTAGATGACCGTCGGGAGCTTGTAATCCGGGAACGGATAATAGAAGTATATATCCGTAAAGCCCGCGTCCTTCAGCATCTTCGTGAGCTCGGATTTCGTGAATGTCCGGACATGGTCATCCTTGCGGTATCCCTCGATACCGACATACGGGATTGCAAGATGATCTTCATGGCTTCCGTTCAAATACTTCATGCCGAGCTTGTTCTCGATCGCGATATAGAGGCGGCCGTCCTCCTTCATAACGGAAAAGACTTTGGCAAGAAAATCTTCATACGGCCTTTTGCTGTCGATATAGTAGCAGCCATACTCCAAAACACCGATCAGCGTCACGACATCGTACTTTTTCGTGATCTCAATGTCCTGAAAATTGCCGACGATGATCTCGATATTGTCCATATCCCTGTGCCTTGTCGCATTGACGAGCGAGCGGCGTCTTGAGAGCTCGATACAGTCGACCTTTTTGACATAGGGAGCAACGCCGCCGGTGACCGCACCCATGCCCGCGCCGATCTCAAGCACCTCATCGTCCTTCCGAAGATCCATGGGCCGGCAGATATTTTCTCTCTGACGGGTCAGGTGATAGAGCACCGGCCATCTCAGCATGCCGGGATGCCAGTAATCCCAACCGGATTCATTTTCAACGATATTCAGGATATAATTCTCTACTTCGTCGCCGTCGCTGTAGAGGTCGGTCCCTTTATACCACTTGTAATTCAGTTTTACTTTACCAATCCGTTCTTCTTGTTCCATCAGGGTGCCTTTCCTTGAATTTTTTCGAGTTCTGTCCAGTAAAAATCGGGACCGAAACGTTTAAAGACGACTTTATTGTTCTCGCGCAGGGCAAGATCAAGATTCGTTGCGAGCGTGGCGGCATAATTCGTACCGCATACGACGCCTGTCATGTGCAGACCTTTCTGTACGAGATACGGAAGGATCATGCGTACGATCTGCGCGTCGTTTTCTTCCGGCTTCCCGGACAGAAGTTCAAGCTCACCAGCCACGCTGTCAAGGATATCTGTCCGGATATAGAAACTTCCGCCGCAGGGATAGACCGGGAGGTCATCCCCGTGAATGATCGGGAAGGTCATGCCGAACTTTCCGGCCAGGGCTTTTACATCATCATATCTGCCTGCCCATCCGTCCTTCAGCATTTCAAAGTACGCTCCGAAAAGCGGGAGGGGCGGGACCAGAAGTCCGATATGGTCCTCCTTATCCATAAGATCCAGCACATTGCCGATGACCGCCCTGCTGCCGAAAAGTGACTCCATATCGCTGTAACGGCAGGATACACGCGAACTCTTCACTGTGCCCCGGGACGCCTCCGGCAGATCGAACGGATTTATGATACCGACATATTTTGTCCCGGCAGCCATCTCGGCAGCCCGCCTTAGCTTTTCGGCATAAGATCCATCTCCGCCCAGATAAATGATCCTGTACTCCCCTGGAATGCTCCTTTTGTATCTTCCGCAGACGATATTAAATTTCTCCTCATCCCCGAACACGAAAAATACAGCTTCTCCCTCATGGAAATCATGAGGCGTGACCTCGCTGTCCGGATAGTAATTCACGTGCAGCGTCCGGTGGATCTGGGCCAGATCCTGAAGACGCAGAACATTCTCCCACATAAGGGACGGGTCATAATCCGTATGCGCAAGGACAGACTCATAAGCCATGAGCTGACTTTCGCCGGCTGTATTTTTGAGATCATCCCTGTAGTCCGAGAAGAAATTCCTGCGCTTTAAGATCGGACATCTCTTTTCCCTGATGAGCTCCGCTGCCCGGTAAGCGAACGGTGCATAGGTGTAGTCGTCATAGTCCGACGAATCCACATAAGCTTCCCACTTAAAGCCCAGATCACTGAAATACTTCGTGAAGATTGCCTCGTAGCCGGCGATCGAACCGATGTAAGAGTCCGGATTCTTCATATTGATGATGAAATCACGGTAGGCATAGCTCATAAAGAAATCACGCCGCAGCGCAAAAAAATGTGAGTTCAGATGCTCAGGCAGATAACCGTAGGAGATGACCCCGAACGGATCTCCCGGGACCATGTTATGCTTTGTGATTCCCCAGAAATCGAGATCCTTTACATTCATGACCTCGAACATCTCCGAGAACGGATACAGCGGACCGAAGAATGTATAGTTCATGAGGACCAGCTCGTCATAGCGGGACAGCTCAGAAAACCCCATGTGGAATATCCCTTCGCGGTAACCTCCCACGTCGAATCCGGCATTCGGGCGATAGAGCACCCTGTCACAGCAATCCGCAAGCTTCTCCCCGGTCTCCTCCGTGAGGAAGCCGTTAACGACAGTGAGCACAAAGGCTGAATTCGCACGGAGAGATTCCAGCATGTTTATCATATAGCGGTCGATAAGACCGTCTTTGTCGAAATAAAGAACGATGACGCATCTGTTCCTGTTGTTTTTCTCCAGTTTCATCTCTTAGCTCCGTCTTCCGGTATAATCATTTGAATGCTGCTCTTCAGCTCTTCTCCACACGGTCCAGGAATTCCCGGAACGGAATGTACCCGCCGATGCGGGAAGCTTCCGCCCTTTTCAGGCCATTGTTCATATAAGCCCAGTTGTCCATATGGATCCTGGCGTAGGTATCCGACAGGAGCCAGGCTGAATAATAGCCCTCATTCTGAGCGGCAAAGGGATACAGCCTCTCGATCGCGTGCAGAACTGTCGCGTCGATGTCGACAGGTTCTTCCGGAAACTCCTCATACTGCCAGTCATGGGCAAAGAGACCGCGAAGGGCTTTTGTCCTCACCCAGAACTCTGATCCGAGCGGAGCAACAGGCTCTCTCGTCTCATCCATGGGCACATGGATACCGAGCAGGTCAGCCAGTTCTCTGGTAACTTTGAAGTTCTCTCCCCACTCGCCATGGCCGGTGGTCGGGAAATACGGACCGTGCAGAGGTACCGGCGGCGTAAGCAGACCAAGCTCCGGATGTTTCTTAAAAAGATCGATCACATTCTTTACAAAGGTCTCTGTCGGAAGCAGACATTCGAAGCAGAGATACTCCCATGCGGCGCCGATGGAAAGGAGCGCGACCTGCTTCACTTTCTTATCGTGGATCTTCAGGACCAGATCATAGTTCATGAAGATATCCTTGCAGGTGACAAGGAACGGCGCGACGTCCCTCCCCCGATTACCGGAAATGCGGTATTCAACCTTGTGATCCTTTTCGACTTCATGAAATGAGTCCGCTATTTTCTTCAGCTTCTTCTCATCGGGGACCGTGACAAAAATATCGATCCCTGCCGGCATATGGGCGGCGTACTTTGCGCACTCATCTGCCAGATCTTCGTAATAAATATGGAGGATCAGCGCAGTCGACAGACTATCTTTGGCTGTGCCCTGCATGTCCGTATCTGTTCCTCGTGACATGCCGCAGCTCTCTGCGCTGCCGCCTCCTGCCGGAAGCGCCGCCGTCCTGTCCATTTCCGCAGGAACAATATACGTCAGGTTCATGCGTTTCCGAAGATCTGCCATATTGCATGTGCGGATCAGATTTTTCGTGATAAGGTGTTCGTCGTAATCCGACTCATCCCTTATATAGGCAAAAGCCTCCCGCGCGGCTTCCCCGCCGCCTCTTTCGAAAGCTTCCACGTAGTCATGATAAAAGGTCCTCTTCTTCATGACCGGACATCTCAGTGTCTCCATACAGTACCTTGGAAAATCCCGAAGCGGATCCCAGGTGTAATCGGACATATCGTCAAAATCGCAGTAGACTGCCCATTGATAACCCTTATCCTCCATGGCCTTCGTGAAGACTGCCTCGTGGGCGCCGATCGCCTCCTCGTATCTCGTGATGGCCGGCATCTCCTCCCACCACTTTCTGAAGTCTTCGGTCTTCATGAAATCTTTGCGGAAGACCTGGAAAAAGCTCTGCACGTGCTTCGGCAGATACCCGTAGGAGATCGTCCCGAAGGGATCGAACGGCGCGCCGAAGAACGCTGTGATGCCCCAGAAGTCGACATCCCGCTCCGCCATCGCGCCGAACATCTCCGCCAGCGGATGGATCGGCCCGTACAGCGTATCGTTCAGAATGACCGCCTCGTCATACCCGGTGAGGTCCTCGTAGCCGTGCGCAAAGAGCCCTTCCTTGTAGGCCGTGATATCATATCCTTCATTCGGCCTTTTTATCACCTCGTCGGCGATCGCGGAGATCCTCCGTTCGCCGTCCTCGTTGACGTCGCCGTTAACAACGACGCGAAGGCAGGTGACCACGCTGCGAAGCCCCGCTAGGAACGCGTCCAC
>JAZRKZ010000084.1:0-4124 GCA_045646565.1 Lachnospiraceae bacterium | reverse complement strand
CGCTTCAGCAAAGGCTGTCATTGAAGGCCATAAGATCAACCCGGATTTCATGATCGGCAATATGATCTGCCATGTCACCCTGTATCCGCTCACGCCGCATCCGCAGGATATGCTGGAGTGCCAGCGCCGCGACGCCATCTGCAACGACCTCTGCGGCGACGTACAGGTCCTCGGCGAGTATCCGTACTTTGCGAAGAAGTATTATGAAAGCCTCGGCATCGACACATCCTTCATGGATGACGCCGACGACCTCGCGATCATTAAGGAAGGCACCGTCGACTTCTACACCTTCTCCTATTATATGTCCAACTGCGTGACAGTCCAGAAGGGTGCGGGAGAGGTCAAAGGCAACATGTCGACCGGCGCAAAGAACCCGTATCTCAAAGCCTCCGACTGGGGATGGCAGATCGACCCGGACGGCCTGCGCTATACGCTGAACCTCATCCAGAGCCGCTATCCGCATACGCCTCTCATGGTCGTCGAGAACGGTTTCGGCGCGTTCGACAAGGTCGAGGAGGACGGATCGATCCATGACGACTACAGGATCTCCTATTTCAGAGATCATATCCTGGCTATGCGGGATGCAGTCGAAGACGGCGTCAACCTGATCGGCTACACGACATGGGGCCCGATCGACCTTGTCTCCGCGGGCACGGGCCAGTACGCGAAGAGATACGGCTTCATCTACGTCGACAGGCATGACGACGGCACCGGCGACTTTAGCCGCAGCCGCAAGGATTCCTTCTACTGGTACAAGAAGGTCTGCGAGTCGAACGGCGAGATCATCGAATAATCTGTTCCGGATATACAAGGGGCTGTCGCATCAGACGGCGCCGCCACTATACATGGCAGACATTTGCAAATATAGACTGCCATATATAGCGGCTGCCCGCCCTAATGCGGCAGCCCCTTATGTTATTCTACCGTTATGATTTCTGATCCCTGTGTCTGCCCTTCAGGAAGAGCACCAGGATAGCGATGAGCACGACCACGGCCCCGAGCACCATCGCGCCGACGAACACTGCAAGACTCCGCTCGCACTCCCAGCGCAGCGCGCCGTCCGGACCGAATACATAGATACTGCTGTCAATATCAAAGTGCAGGCCATTCACAATATGCCCGTCCGGATCCGCATAGAAGCGTCTGCCGCTCCCCTGCTCCGTGATCCAGCCGGTCATCATCTCATGATCGCCGCCCATATTGAAATAGTAGGTACTGCCATCTATGACCAAAGGACCTCTCGCCTTGATGGCCGGCGGGTTTCCCGTATAGAAATACTTCGCATCCCCGTCCGTGACCCAGCCTGTTGTCTGTCTTCCTTTTTCATCGAAATAATACGTCTCATCTCCGACAGTCACCCTGCCCGTTACAAGACAGCCGTTCTCATCGAAATAATAAATCCCCTTATCTTCGCCGCTCTGGATCGATTTAAAAGCGCCGGCGACCGCTCCGTCCTCATCGAAGTAATAGGTCTTTCCGCCCAGCTCGACCCAGCCGGTCCTGGCTTTCCCGTCATTCTCGCAGTAATACAGCCTGCCTTCTGACTCCACGAGCCCCGCACCGGTCCTTCCGTCCTTAAAGACATACTCGTCATCGCCGATCCTGACGATCCCGCTCGCTCCGACTCCGTCCTGATCGAAGTAATATCGGCTGCCAGATTCTTCAACGAGGCCGGTCTGCATGACGCCGTCCGCGTCAAAATACCGGAGACGGCCGCCCTCGGTCACGAGACCGGTCTGCCGTTTTCCGTCGTCGCCGAACATAGAAATCTTTCCGTTCATATCGACAAGGCCGGTCACCATATAACCGAAATTGTTAAAGTAATACCAGTCGCCGTCGATCTCGGTCAGCCCCATATCGAGGTTCCCGTTCTCGTCATAATGAAGCCTGCCATTGTTCGTGTCCACCCATACATTGACTCTGTCGTACGTCAGCGCCGGCATCACGAGCGCGCCCGGTTCCGGGCTTTCGGCCGTCGCTTCCTGGATCAGCTCGAACCATCTCCGGCTCGTACTCCTCTGGTAATGCATGCCGTCCGGCGTATCCATGACCTGCATGATGTCATCATAGATGTCAACATACGTGACATCCGATGAAAGCCCGCTCTGCATGATATTGTTCCAGGCGATGATATCCGAATTCGTCACATCGTTCCCGCGGTAAATGTCCTCGTTGATCGGACACACGGAGAAATAGTAGGTGACAGCCCCCCTCGCCGCCCAGTCCGCGGCTTTCGCGTTGATATAGGACACATACTCATGAGCCGTACCGGTATAGCCGGCGTCGTTGACTCCCATCAGAATGACCACGCAGGAGTTGCTTCCAATATAATCGTCGACTTCGGGCACCGCCACGTCGCGCATCCAGTAAAGACCTTCGCCGACCTTGTGGGCCCAGATACAGCCGGCGTCTCCGACAGCCGCGTGCAGGTCTTCCGTCCTGGAATCTCCGATGATCACGAGCTGGCGCCCGTCAGCCCGGACAGGCCGGCTGCAGGCCAGAATCATCACTACAGCGATTAACAAAAGAAATCCATGTCTTCTCAAAAAAACTCCTCCATACCTGCTCCGCGAGGACGCACATCGTGCCCTTTGGGTAGAACGTCCGGCGAACGTTCGCTTTGCTTGAGCCGTGGCGAAGCGGAGACCGCAGGGACCCGGCAGCCAGCTGCCGGATTTCTGGGTGCGTTATCGTATTCTGTAAATAAATGTCATGCACTGTCCGCGCGTACAGGGAGCCGTGTCGCGGAATGTGCCGTCCGAAAAGCCCTTGGTCACGCCGCTGCCGGCCGCCCAGAGGATCGCGGTCCTGTAGCTTCCTTCAACGGAATCAACGAACGGGCTCTCGTCGCTTGCCGGCGCCGGTTTTCCTTTATACCGCCAGATAAAAGTGCAGATCTGTCCGCGGTTACATATGTCGTCGACGCCGAACCGGCCGTCGCTGTAGCCCTTCGTGATCCCTTTCTGGTAGGCCCAGAGCACGGCTTTAAAGTGCGGATGATTCGTCTGTATGTCAGTGAACGGGCTTTTTGACGCTGTTTTCGGCGCCGGCTTTCCCGCAAGTCTCCACAGGAACGTGATTGCCTGGCTCCGGGTACAGCCGTCGTCGACGCCGAACAGATTTGTCCCGGAATAGCCGGTGGTGATTCCCCGTTTTATGGCCCAGTAGATGGGATTGTAATACGGATGCGAGGAATCCGTCATGTCGTCAAAACCGTTGACATTTCTCTTGATGAGGTTAAAGAACTTGACGGAAGACTCTTCCATGTAATGCATGCCGTCATACGTCTTCATGCCCGACTTCATGCTGTTATATATGTCAGCGTACTTTACCGAAGACGGAAGTTTGCTCTTCATCGCCTTATTCCATGCAATAATATCGCTGTTCGTGATGTCTGCCGGTCTGTAAATCGCTTCATCGATCGGCGTTATGGAAAAGTAATACGTGACCGCTCCCTTTTTCGCCCAGGCCTTCGATTTTTCAGTCAGGTAGGCGGTATACTCGTCTGTCACCCACAGATCCGCCCCGTCGTTGACTCCCATAAGGATGACGACCGCCGTATTCTTCCCTATTTCATTCTCCACAGCCGGTACGCCGGTCTTCTTCATCCATGTAAGACCGGCTCCGACTTCATACGACCATACAAATCCGGAATCACCCACTGTCAGATGCATGTCTTCCGTTCTCGAGTCACCGATAATGACCAGTTTTTTCGTATCGGCACGGACTGTCTGGCTGAGACAGAGCGTTAAAAAAACAGCTGCGCAAAGCACCATGAACCTGCGAATCTTCATAATCATCCTCTTTTCTGAACTGCCGTCTTTATTTCATCCATCATTGCTGTCTGCTGATTTCATCCATCATTGCTGCCTGCTGATTTCATCCGTCATTGCTGCCTGCTGATAAGGTAGCTTTCAATTTCCCGAAGTATCGTGTCGACTCGCCGCCTTGTCTCCTCATCGGAAAAATCAGCCTCCAAAAACGGTCTTTTATAGAAACCTTCCTGAACAGCCATCCTGATACTCTCGGGAAAATTCATGTCATAGAAAAAGCCGAGAAAACCGACCCAGATGTCAAGTCCGCTGCGGCGGATCCCCCTCGGTACAAAGTCGGATCGTAGCCAT
>JAZRKZ010000083.1:0-4347 GCA_045646565.1 Lachnospiraceae bacterium | reverse complement strand
CATACAGTTAAATCCGTCGTCGACGAAGATCAGCATACCGAGCCGCATTGTTGCAAGCTGAGCGCCGACACGTGTCTTGATGCGTTTAGAAGCCCAGTCGCCGAATGCTTTGGAGCCGCCGGACTTGTTCATCAGTGTCGTCACTGTTGCAAGAAGGACAACGAAAACCAGAATACTGGCGTGTGACATGTCTGTCAGGTTTGGAAGCATGCCGCCGTTCTCGTCATACATCATGGTGTTGACTGCCAGCTCGAGGTTGCCGTTTGCGTACAGCAGCGCGCCTGTCAGCATTCCGAGGAACAGCGAACTGTAGACCTCTTTGGTGAGCAGGGCGAGGGCGATGGCGACGATCGGGGGCAGCAATGATAAAGCCGAAGAATAGTATGGAGTCACATATCCTTCCGGTGCTTTTCCGGGTGTCATGAATGTCCTGATGAGTAGCAGGACAAGCATAACAAGCAGAACTATGAGCAGAATTTTCATGTTTTTCTTTTTCATAGTTATTCCCTCCTCATAAATAATCTTTCGTAAAATATAACATAATAAAACATGAATGAAAACATATAAATTTTCTGAATTGACTCATTTGTAAAATTTGTGTATCTTTACATCTGGTCATGCGAATGTGTTATCATTAGGTTAAACAGCGAGCCAAAGCCGAAAACGCGTCATGCCGGCACGACAGCACAGGAGGGTCGGCGAGCGCCGGTCATAAGAAACACTATTCTTAAGAGGAGGCTTTTACTATGGAAGGTAAGTATAAAAGAGTATTTCTGATTGTTCTGGATTCGATGGGAATCGGAAATGCGGTCGATGCCGCGGATTACGGTGATAAGGGTGCGGACACTCTTGGCCACATTGCGGAATGTATGACTGACTTTAAAATACCGAATCTGGTGAAACTCGGTCTTGCCAACTTAAAACCGATGGCAGGTGTAACTCCTGTTGAAAAGCCGCTGGGACTTTACACGGCCCTGAATGAAATGAGCCGCGGGAAAGATACCATGACCGGTCACTGGGAGATGATGGGAATCCACACAACACAGCCGTTTGTTACTTTCACGGATACAGGCTTTCCGAAGGAGCTGATCGACGAGCTGGAAAAGTTGACAGGTCATGAAATCATCGGTAATAAATCAGCCAGCGGGACCGAGATCCTTGAGGAACTCGCAGAGGAAGAAATCTACAATGATAAGCTGATTGTCTACACATCTGCAGATTCTGTTCTTCAGATCTGCGGAAACGAGGAGACGATGGGGCTTGCGACGTTGTATAAATACTGCGAGATTGCCAGGGAACTGACGATGAAGCCCGAATGGCGTGTCGGCCGTGTGATTGCAAGACCTTATGTCGGTATGCACAAGAGAGAATTCAAGAGAACATCCAACCGCCACGATTATGCGCTTGAGCCGACAGGCAGAACAGTCCTGAATGTCCTTAAGGATGAAGGATTCGATGTGCTGGGCGTCGGTAAGATCAATGATATTTTTGTGGGACAGGGGATCACAAAGACATGGCACTCGGACAGCTCAGTCCATGGAATGGAACAGACGATCGAAATTGCGAAAACAGATTTTGAAGGTCTCTGCTTTGTAAATCTCGTTGATTTTGACGCTCTGTGGGGCCATCGAAGAAATCCGCTCGGCTACGGGCAGGAAATCGAACGGTTCGACGCAAAGCTTGCCGAGCTCATGCCGTTGCTTCGGGAGGATGACCTCCTGATCCTGACGGCAGATCACGGCAATGATCCGACCTGGACAGGCACGGACCATACGAGGGAAAAAGTGCCTATGATTGCATATTCACCTTCGTTCGTGTTGAGTGGCAAGATTCCGGAGAGGGATACATTTGCAGCACTCGGAGCGACAATCGCAGCCAACTTCGGCGTCGCAATGCCTGAGGGAGGGATTGGAAAACCTATGAACGAACTGCTTAAGCGGCAGTGCGGGATGGCGTGACCGGTCGGTGAGACCGCGTTATTGATTCCCGTGGCACATTGCTTATTATTTACATACAAGGGAGGTAACCATGAAAAAAAGCTTTTTAGTCAGATGCCTTACGCTGATTCTTGTCGGCAGTACTGTTTTTTCGACATGCGCGTATGCGGCAGGGACGGAAATGATTGATACTTCGGCAGAGGAAGTGATTGAGGCAGCGGATGAAGTGACAGAAGGAGAAGAAACGGAAGAAATCGATGCGGCAAGTATCGAGGAAGAAGAGGTCTCTTCTGAAGTGGTACCGTATGAAGACGGTGCATCTTTATTCGAAGGCGTGGATGTGGTCAAGGTCGGCGAGTTGAAAATGAAAGATGATTATCCGCTTGTCGGTGCGGGTCTTGAGGCCGAATTCTCCGAAGCGGAGGAGCTGGTCGGCGAAGATAACTGGGAAGATATTAGTGATGGGCAGACGGATGCTTTCACCTGCACAGATGTAAACGGAGCAAAAATATACCGCTTCAAACCGAGCAAGGATGGATCTTACCGTATCAACATAACCGGTACGAAAAACGAGACAACTTTCCTGCCCCTTGTCATGGTTGATGGCTCATTAAAGCAATTTTCTGATTTTTATTCTGTTTCCTATACGCACAGCAGAAAGGTGCTTGCACAGCTGGAGAAGGGAAAAGAGTATTATATGGCGGGCTATTCTTCTTCAGGCATCAATGATTCCGCTAATTTTAAAATTTATAAGACTACAAAGGAGATTACAAAAAAGGCGCCGGAGGTTTTCTGGTTCAAGGACAGGTTCCTGACCGTCGGAGATACGAGCACCGGCAAATGGAAGACCAACAGCGATGGTACGAAGGATTACGATGTCTGGCTTTTTAACCAGGACGCGCTCCTGTCAATCTATGCCCTGGCAATCTATTTTGATGACGGAGACAATTATGCATGGTACGGTACAAATGGCGCAGAAATTGCGGACACGGGATTTTTTGTCAAAGTAGAACAGAAAGTCAGCGGATGGAAGCTCGATGAAGACGCATTTTGTAAAGTATATCTTGGGAAATTCTCATCAGGATACGATATCATTCTTTCCTATAAAGATCCGCTCTTTACGGACGTCCGCGAGGCCTCGCACCCCTATTACAAAGCAATTTACTGGGCCGCGGATGAGGGTATCACGAAAGGCTACAAGGACGGTTCCTTCGGTATCGACAGAACATGCACACGCGGCGAGGCGATGATGTTCCTCTGGAGAATGGCAGGCAAACCGGAACCGAAAGAGGCCGCCGAGAGTCCGTTCTCAGATGTGCGTACTAACCACACTTTCTACAATGCGATTCTCTGGGCATCACAGAAGGGCATCACAAAAGGTTATTCGGATGGCACATTCGGCCTCAACGAAACATGTACCCGCGGGCAGATCATGACATTTATCTGGCGCTTTAAGAATAAACCGGCAGTGCAGGCAGATACAGAGAGCCCGTTTACAGACGTGGAAAGTACGCATCCATATTATAAGGCGATCCTCTGGGGCTCTAAGAATGGCGTGACAAAGGGATTCAAGGACGGTACGTTCGGCATTGATACAGGATGTACGCGCGGACAGATTGTAACATTCCTTTATCGAATTAAATAAGGAAACTTTCTGCACGAATGATTTCATTCTGCAAATATGCCAGAATCAGGACCATTCTGTTCAAGTTCTGGATTCTGCTACTGGATAATCTGTTCAACTTGCTTTTTCAGGGCAAATAGTGTAATATACCTAACTGAAAAAGCATATTTTCATTTTTCAAGAAAAGAGGAATTAGCATGGCAACACTGGATTTAACAAAGTATGGTATTACAGGTACAACTGAGATCGTTTATAATCCGTCTTACGAACAGCTTTTCGAAGATGAGATGGATCCGACACTTGAAGGCTTTGACAAAGGCCAGGTCACAGAGCTTGGCGCAGTTAATGTCATGACAGGTATTTATACCGGCCGCTCTCCTAAAGATAAGTTCATTGTTATGGATGAAAATTCAAAGGACACGGTCTGGTGGACGACGCCGGAATATCCGAACGATAACCACGTCGCTACAAAAGAGACATGGGCAGTCTGCAGGGACCTTGCCGTCAAGGAACTTTCTAATAAGAAGCTTTACGTTGTCGACTGCTTCTGCGGTGCAAATGCAGATACCCGCATGGCCATCCGCTTCATCATGGAAGTTGCATGGCAGGCACACTTCGTAGAGAATATGTTTATCAAGCCGACTGCTGAAGAGCTTGCGGCGTTTGAGCCGGATTTCGTTTCCTATGTCGCATCCAAGGCGAAGGTCGAGAACTATAAGGAACTGGGTCTCAATTCCGAGACAGCGGTTGTCTTCAACGTAACGAGCCGTGAGCAGGTCATCCTGA
>JAZRKZ010000082.1:0-4418 GCA_045646565.1 Lachnospiraceae bacterium | reverse complement strand
AAAGTATATCGCACTCCGAAGAACAGCGCAATGATCATGACCGGTACGACCCCTTCCCAGAAGAAAAGCAGGAGTAGTACAAATACCGCGGAAGGCATTGTGAATATTGTGTTCTCGTTCCTCGTCACGATGAATACGGTATTTTTGATAAAATGAATAGCGTCCCTGACCACCCTTTTAAAACTCGGGGCGAACTTTGCCTGCTCTTCGACCTTGTCCCTGACTCTGATATAGGATTTCTGCTCCTCATATTCCGTTGAGAAAGTCCCCTGTCCGGGTTCTTTGACCTTTCCCATACGTTCGAGGATCACCATCGCGTCCAGCAGATCTCCGCCGGCTTCTTCCAGCGCTGCCCTGGCTTCCTCATATGTCACATTTGCTCTCTCTCTCAGACGGTCAACTTTTTCGATCATTTCCATAGTAGATACCTCCGGCTAATATTTGTTCACTATTTCTATTTCGTTTTCTCATCTCCGGTTCTTTCCTTTGATGTAAGTAAAAGATATCGCTCTCAGATAAAAATGTCCTGAGAGTAACATTAATATTTCATTAAAATGAAAAAAGCCCAATCCCGCATGCCCGACGCGGGATTGGACCGATAATAGTTCGTTGATCGCAGAAGATCAGCCCAGTATAAAGGCCGCGATATCGTTAAGCACCGTTTTTCCGATATGCCGCTCGACATTATACTCTTTGGCAGCCTTCAGAATATCATCATAGATGGCCTTCACAAAGATGTGGTTCAACCCGGGATACAGTTTGAAATATGTATTCTCCCGTTCGGCAAGCAGACTCTGGAACGCCTTGAAATCATCGTCGGCAAGGACCTGGAAATCTTTTCCGCCCTGCATGATAAGGACCGGTTTCGTGGATTCCAGAAGATAGTCCGCCGCTGTTTTCATACCCATCTCCTTAAAATAATAAAGAGTCAGATTTCCCGCGAACTTCTTTTTTCTGGCTTCCTCGTCGCTCATCTGATAGAGGCCGCTGAACTTCCCGGCATATACCTTATATTCCAGCCCTACGATCCACTTTAGGATCGACTTGCTTCCGCCGGCCTGCTTCAGCTGTCTCAGCACGATATCTTCGAGGCGGTGCGGCGTCCCGGCCATCATAATAAGCCCTTTGACATCTCCGCCCTCCGCATCGATTCTGGGCGCAAGCATGGCTCCCATGCTGTGACCGAGAATATAAATGCGGTCAGGATCGATCCTTGGATCGTTCTTTAAAAGCCGGATCGCAAGGATCGCGTCTTCAATCGTCTCTTCCCTGACTGTTACTTCATGCCTTAGCATTTTTCTTCCATGTACATATGAACGCTTGTCATAACGCACGGATGCGATGCCGCGTTTCCCAAGACCTGCCGCAAGATCTTTGAACGGCGCAAGTTTCATGACTTTTTCGTCCATGTTGCTCGCCCCGGACCCATGTACCATGACAACTGCCGGAACCGGCGTTGAGAGATCCGTGGGAAGTGTCAGCAGACCATTCAGGGGATACTCCGAACCTTCACCGATCACTATCTTTTCTCTGGTCATACATTACCCCATTTCTTATACGTTACTCTGCCATACGAAAGCAGCATAAAGCTGCCGTCACTGTCCACGCCTGCACAAGGCGCTTTCCTTAGATCAGTGAGGTGCTGAAGTATCTTTCCGCACGGTCCGCCAATACGGTTGCAATGACCTTGTCTTTCCCGTATTTTTCAGCCATCTGCTTCGCGGCCCATACATTTGCACCGGAAGAAGTACCGACAAGCAGACCCTGGACTCTTGCCAGTTCGCGCGCGGTGTTAATGGCATCCTCATCCGAAACTTCAACAATATCCGTAATGATGGAAGTGTCAAGAATGTCCGGAATAAAGCCGTCGCCGATTCCCTGGATCTGATGCAGACCCGGCTCATGTCCGAGCAGAGCGGAAACGTTCTTCGGTTCAGCTGCAACGATCTTGCAATCCGGGTTCTGTTCCAGAAGATACTTGGCGATTCCCTGGAGCGTTCCGCCGCTGCCCACGCCGGATACATAGATATCTATTTTCTTACCAAGCTGGCTGACCAGCTCCACTGCTGTGGTCCGATAGTGTGTCTCGGGATTTGCCGGATTCTGGAACTGCTGCGGGACAAAGTAATCCTTTGAACTTGCCGCGATCTCCAGGGCTTTATCCACAGAGCCGGCAATGCTCAGTTCGGGATCCGTCAGTACCAGCTCCGCTCCCAGCGCGCGGATGATCTTTTTACGCTCCTCGCTCATGTTTTCCGGCATTACGATGATGACATGGTAGCCTTTGCGAACGCCGCAGAACGCAAGCCCGATGCCTGTATTTCCTGAAGTAGGCTCAATGATCGTCATACCAGGTCCAAGCAGCCCGTCTTTTTCCGCCTGCTCTATCATATTCAAAGCGATTCGGTCTTTAATGCTGCCGCCCGGATTCAGAAACTCTGCTTTGGCGTAAATATTCAGTCCGGTCGTCTGCTCTAAGCTGACCAGCGGAGTATTCCCTATCAGATCCAGCACATTCGTATAGTACATATTTTCGTTCCCCTTTCAATGGACTCCCCGTTATAATAACCCGAATTTCTTCCTAATGCAAACACAAACTCGCAAACTCCCTTCTCCCTCAGATATCTTTTTATTCGCGCCGGTTTCGGACACGCGGCAGTTATAGTATAATCGCATTAGGGGCGACGTCCCTTACCATTAATGAAGGCGCCGGTCAAGGCGGTTTCTCAATATGAAAAGAGAATGAGCATGGAACAAATGAATGACAAATCCGAATATACTTTTGACGCGTTCATCAGTTACAGCCACCGCGATCTCACCTGGGGAAAATGGCTGCAGAAAAAGCTCGAGACTTTTCCGATCCCTGACGAAATGAGAGGCGAACGCCCCCGTGGACAGAAGCTCCGCATTTTCAGGGATCAGACAGATCTTGCCGGCACGGGGCTGCAGGAGTCCCTGCGCCAGAACCTGGAAACCTCCCGATATCTGATCGTGATCTGCTCTCCCGCAAGCGCCGCCTCCGTCTGGGTGAATGAGGAAGTACAGTATTTCATCTCACTGGGACGAGTCGACCGGATCATTCCGTTCATCGTGGACGGGGAGCCTGAGAGCGATGATTCCGCGCTGGAATGCTTTCCCAAAGCGCTGCGCAGCACCGAAGATCACACCATCCTCGGCGCCAATATTCATGAAATCGGAAAGAACAAGGCCTTCCTCAAAGTCGTCTCGATCCTTCTTCATGTGCGCTTCGGCCGTCTGGCGGACCGCGAAAAGCAGAGAAAGATCCGCACTTCCCTGATCACCGGTTTCACGGTGGCCGTGATTGCCACTGTCGGCGGCATACTGCTCTGGAACAATCATAAGCTCAACTATGATATATACGGTGCGGCAATCGTCTCGATCAGCCAGAAGGATGTCATCGAACCGGCGGATGTCGCTTTCCTTAGATCTTCCGCAGAAGAAGGCAATACGGCGGCCATGGTTTTCCTTATCGATTGCTACAAGAACGGCTGGGGTATCGAGAAGGACGATGCACAGGTGTTTTACTGGAGCCAAAAAGGAGCGGAACGCGGGAATCCCGACTGCATGATGGCTCTGGCAAACTGCTATGACGATGGACGCGGAACCGGGCAGGACCGGGAGAAATCATTTGAGTGGACCCTGAAAGCTGCAAATGCAGGCAGTCCGATCGGCATGCTGCACGCAGGGATCTGTTATGAAAAGGGTATGGGCGTTGAGAAGGATCCTGTGAAAGCCTTTCATTATTATCAAGAAAGCGCTGATAAGAACTACGACCTGGGCATGTACAATCTCGCTCTGTGCTATCTCACAGGAACCGGGACGGAGCCGAACAAAGACCAGGCGTTTTACTGGATGAAGAGGCTTGCCGAGACAGGGAACGTTCAGGGAATGTATAATCTCGGGATGATGTACCAGGCCGGATACGGAACGCCGGAAGATCCGAAGACAGCCTATTACTGGTATCGCAAAGCAGCTGACGCAGGTGACGCCGACGGCGCCTACATGACCGGATGGTGTCTGGAGAACAAGTACGGCGTAGATGACCCTAGTCTCGAGTGGTACGAGCGATCCGCCGAGCTCGACAATACACTGGCTAAGGAGGCGGTAGCCAGACTCAAAGAACAATAAGCGGGGCTGTGAGCCGAGAGTATCTGAGAGGGAAGATGCCCGTTCCTTCGCTTTTCTTCAGCCATCCTGCCCCGCCAAATCACTCGCCGAAACAAAGCCGTATGCAGTCTCCGCACTCATCACCGCCCTGTTTATCGCTTCGCTCATCACTAACGCGGCAAATGAACCGACCAGATCCTGGTCTGCCGCGACTGTACCTGCAGAGACTGCATATATACTGTCCCCGTCCGCCGTTGTATGGACCGGTCTGATTGAACGGGCATAGCCGT
>JAZRKZ010000081.1:0-3108 GCA_045646565.1 Lachnospiraceae bacterium | reverse complement strand
CAGTGTGACCTGCTCACCGTTCTTTTTGGTAAAGAAAACCTTGGAGTTAAGGCCCGGCTCCTTGCGGATGTTTACATAATTTACTGCATCGTTGTGTATTGTGCGCACTTCATAGCCGCCTGCTACGTTTTCGAGTGTCTCAAAATTGATCTTGTTCATTTCTGTCATGGTTTTATTCTCCTTTATTTATCTGATGTTTTTTGAATTTTTCTTTTTTTGGCGGGCTTTCTTTGACCCTTACATCTATTTATACGAGAGTACATTGGGGAGGGACAAAAGAAAATGTGCCCTGTCCTCTTTTTTTAATGTACTGTATAATGGTATTATCCGCAGGGCTAAGAGCACCATGAAATATAAGGGCGTCCGAGATGATTTGAACCGAGAAAACCGGGAGCATTATAAGATATCGCATCATAGCGGCTGGTGCCGTATGGTCACAGTCGGAAAGACGCCGAGTGACAACAGAAGCGGCAGCAACGATGCAGCGTCTTGAGATGCCTGCCGCGATGCCGGAGAAGCAGCTATAAACGCAGACGTTTATGAGACACAGGGAGAGCAAAGATGGCAAAAAATAAAATATATTATTTTACAGGGACCGGCAACAGCATGCGGGCCGCCAGAATCATCGCGCAAAAACTCGGTGATACGGAAATTGTGTCCATGCGGACGGATCCAGGTAAAGAACCGGCTTCGGACTGTGACCTGGTCGGGTTCATTTTCCCTGTCTATCACTGGACAATGCCTGCCCACGCGGCGGCTTATGTCAGGGAACTCAGCATAAACCCGAACGCCTATGTCTTCGTGGTCGCCATGCCCAGCTTCGTATGCGGGATCGCCTGCGAGAAGCTGGCAGGCATACTGAAAAAGAAGCATATCCGTATCGATTATGGCAACGTGGTGTATAGTGTTGCAAATTATGCCATCGTCTATCCGCCCTTCCCGCCCGCCGGATTACGCGTCCCCCGTACCGAAAAGAAGCTCAGGAAGATCGCGGAAGATATCGCCGGACGCAGGCACAGGGACTATCCCCGTGCAAATAAGTTCATCCGGAGAAGAAGGCAAAAAGTGATGACGCCTTACCTGAAGCTCCAGAAGTATGCCGATAATCCGTTCACGATCAGCGAAGATTGTGTTTCATGCGGATTATGCAGCAGGGTATGTCCCTGCTCGAACATAGAGCTCGCCGATGGCAAGCCGACATTCAGGCATCACTGTGCAAATTGCATGGCGTGTGTCGTCAACTGTCCGAAGAGGGCGATTGGATATGAGATCACCGGAGGAGACAGAGCACTTCTTGACGCATCCTCTTCTAAGACACCGCTCGTTAAGATCATGGGCTTGCCGAAGCGGCGCAAATTATACAGGAATCCGTATATCACATCAGCGGATCTGGTAAAGAACAGGGAGTATTTCCCGTGATCCCGGTACAGTCAGCAAAAAGTAAAATCGTGACAAAGCTGCAGGTGGAAAGCGTGGACAAGGTGAAAAAATGAAATAATTAGAAAATCGGCGCAGGTCGTTACTCACGAACCTGCGCCGATCTTTTATGCTGCTATGATTATATTCATGAAAGTCACTGATTAAAAACCGATGAGACTGCCTGCGATCCAGCCGCCGAAGTCCTCGGCGCCGATTACATATACTTCAGACCAGTCAGTACAACGGGGCCGGATACCGGGTGCTGAAAATGGTAGAATATTGCGGAATTTGTGCGAAAAATAGTAGGATATTACAGAAATTGCAATAATCCATAGACAAATCGAGGCAAAAGTGCTAATACGGAACACATGCATATATGCAATGAGAAAAACGGTTTTGTTTTGAAAGCCTGTTGCCAGTTCAGAGACAATAGGGAATCAGGAACAGATGAAAGCAGTTTATAAACAGAGCGGTTTCATTGACTGTACCAATGGACAATGCTATATTTTAAGAAAGGATTGGAATGGGAAAAATCGATAGGCTCATGAATGAATATATGAGTGACAAGGCCCGCTTTGCAGATGTTTTCAATTACTTTATTTATGGTGGCAGGCAGGTCCTTTGCCCGGAACATCTGCAGGAGAAAAATATAGTCGAGCATGTCTTTCCTTACGGGGAGGACAAGAAGTCGCAGGATTTACAGCGTTTTCGCGATGTATTAAAGAATGCCTGTATCATGACCGATAAGCAGGAGAGGACGTATGTCCTGCTCGGTATCGAGAATCAAAGCCATATCCACTAAGCGGCACCGGTAAAAGACATGCTGTATGACGCGATGAGTTACTGTCGGCAGGTGGAAGCAATTGACACTGCTCACAGAAGAAGAAAGGATAAGTCCGAGCCTTCGGAATTTCTCGGCGGGTTTTATAAGGGTGACAGGCTAAGGCCGGTCATTACCCTGATGATCTATTGGTCGGATGAAGAATGGGATGGAAAGCTTTCGCTGCATGAAATCATAGACTTTCCGGACGAAGAATTCAGATCCCTTGTCCCGGATTACCGGGTCAACCTGTTGTGTCCGTCTATGATCAGCAACTTTGCAAAGCTAAGGACCGAACTTAGCCAGGTCTTTCAGTATATTAAATGTTCCGGTGATGATATAATGCTTACTACTTTGCTGGAAGAGAATGATGAGTTCCGGCATCTGGACCGGGCATCCGCGAACTTAATTAATGCTGTTACGGGTTCGGATTTAGAATTCACTGAGGAGGGAGGAAAAGTCGACGTGTGTAAGGCAGTAAACCAGATGAAAGAAAAAGCCAGAATAGAAGGCGAAGAGCAGGGTTTTGCTGAAGGCGAGAAGCAGGGCTATGAGAAAGGCGAAAAGCAGGGCTTTGCCGAAGGAGAGAAGCAGGGTTTTGGTAAAGGTGACAAGTGTGGTGAGAAGAGAGGAGTACTTAATTCTATTAAAAACCTGATGGAAAGCACAAGCTGGACGGCTCAGGCGGCAATGGATGCTCTGAAAATTCCTGAAGCAGACAGGGCTGGGTATCTGGCTAAGCTATAAGCTGCCAACTTTTCCGGAGCAAAAATCGGCAGCGTTGGACCTTGTCCGCGAAATAATAGTTGCAAATAAAAATCGGCGCAGGTCGTTACTCACGAACCTGCCCAGATCTTTTATGCTGTTAT
>JAZRKZ010000080.1:0-4746 GCA_045646565.1 Lachnospiraceae bacterium | reverse complement strand
TGTCAGACGCATAAAGACTGCCGTCGCTGTGGACGGCAGTCTTTTTTGCTTTTACGCGGAGATTAAGACCAAAAGTGTGCCTTCTTAAGACAAATAACTGGCATCCGCCGTCAACCGGCGTTCAAAACGGGATGAAGGCGGGAACATAGACCCGCAGCCATGTCAGGCCGGCAGCAGCGACAGGCTGTTCTTTGTTCTGCTGTAATAGTAAACCTGATTCGAGAGCACCTCCTGCGCCGGCACGCACTCATCGTTGATCTCAGAGACCAGAGTTCCGAGACCACCGCTGTCTTCATTGCCATAAGCCGGCGTAACGATGACTTCATGGACGCTGCTTGGCAGCACATAGAGATCGCTTTCAAAGGCTTCGGAGATCCTGTCAAAGGCGTGCTCATACAGAATGCAGGACGCGCCGAAGAAACGGCTCTCATTTGTCAGAATATACATGGGCATGATCGGCTCCGGGATATCGCCGGCGCTTTTCTTTCCCTCTGACAGTATCTCCAGCATCTCACGAATCGTGAAGATCCGGATCGGTTCGTACTTTTCCGTATTTTGGGAAGCTACTTTGTCGAGCTCCTCCACAGTGATATCCCACCTTTCAAGATCTGATTCTGTTATCGTACAGAAAGCGCCCGGCAGGTGCAGATCGCGGACTTCATAATAATAGATCTTGGCAAGATCAAGATATTTTTTGTGAGGTACATCCGAAAGGAATCCTTCGTTCATCCGGTAATTGACGAGTCGGAAGCGGATCCTGTCCTTTAAATTGTCGTACTCAAGAAATTCTTCCACGTCGAACTGAACATCGACGGAAAAACGCTGATTGGCCTCGAGAATGATCCGCACGATCGCATTCAGCGGCAGGCCCTGCTTCATTTGATCGTAATACTGATTGATGTAGATGGTGGGGGCGATGCACTTGCCCTCCGGCATGATCGTCAGACCATCAAGGATCATCCCGTTATTCTTTCTGACCTGCTTCAGCATAACTTCGGCGTTCTCTCCAACTTCTTCCCTGACCATACTCAGGATGCGCTCTTTAAATTCCTCGTAGTTCATGCAGTTTCTCCTTTTTTTCGTGTAGGGAACAAAAGAATGCGGGAAACGACGCCTCGGGCAGGCATGTCTCCCATCGTCCGGATGCCGGGCGGGATGTCGGCAGAATGATAAATGGTAGAAAATAATGGCAGAAAATTAAGAAGCCTTCCCGGTTTTCGGGAAGGCCTCGTTTTTTATACTCTTGAAAGATATTCAGATGATCTTGTATCGATTTTAACTACATCTCCGATATTTACGAAGAGCGGAACCTGAATTGTAGCTCCTGTCTCGACTGTCGCCGGCTTGGTCGCGCCCTGGGCTGTGTTGCCCGCGAAGCCCGGCTCCGTGTCTGTGACTTCAAGTTCTACGAACAGCGGCGGCTCTACACTAAATACGTTTCCGTTATAGGAGCATACCTTGACAACATCATTGGCTTTGACAAATTTCATTGCATCGCCGATGACGTCCGCATTGATCATGATCTGATCGTATGTTTCCGGATCCATGAAATAATAGAGATCTCCGTCATTGTAGAGATATTCCTGATCCTTGCGGTCGATTCTTGCTGCCGGGAATTTTTCTGTCGGGCGGAAAGTCTTCTCAACGACGCCGCCATTGATTACGTTTCTCATCTTTGTACGCACGAATGCAGCGCCCTTGCCCGGCTTTACATGCTGGAACTCGACGATCTGCATGACCTGTCCGTCAATCTCAAGAGTTAAACCGTTTTTAAAATCACCTGCTGATATCATGTGTAATCCTCCTTCATGGTGTTCAACTCATTTTATAATAAAAACAGGATGCTTGCAATACATTTGTTCTTAGGTTTTACCATCCGATTATGTTGATGATCTCATTTGCAATATCGGCGATCGTGCGGTCATCCGTAGCGATCGTGACATCCTGCGCTTCCATATAGTACTCTCTGCGCTCTTCCTGCAGGTTAGCGATTCCTTCCGGCGTGAACCGTCCGGAAAGGATCGGTCTTTCTTCCGCTTCGCCCTGAAGGCGCTCATAGACAGTCTCCGGCTTCGCGGTAAGAAGAACGATCTTGCCAAGGCCCTTCATCCGGACGATGTTCTCCGCGCGAAGGACCGTCCCTCCGCCGCAGGAGACCACACACCCGTCCTCCTTGACAAGAGACTTCAGAAATTCGGTCTCAAGACCGCGGAAATACTGCTCGCCGTGCTCCGAAAAGATCTCCGCAATGGGCATTCCCTGCTCCTCCTCGATCTTCTCATCCATCTCAATGACATCAAAACCGCTCTTTTCTCCGATTTCCCGCGCCACAGACGTCTTGCCGACGCCCATAAAGCCGATGATAAAGAGCGCGGCTTCCTTCTCTATCCGCTCGTGGATGTCCTCAAGGATCGCCCTCAGATCGGCGGCTTCGATCTGGCCCGGCGCGCTTGCCCGTCCGCTTTGGCATGCAAATGTCATCGCCGACCCGAACACCTCGCCATGCGTTCTTGTCAGAGCGCCTCTGTCTCCCATGGAGATAAGCGCTGCCGGTATATCGAGATCCCACTTCGCCCGAAGACCTGCCTCGAGGACCTCGTTCACGTCATTCTCCTCTGTCGGCATATAGGCAGCCTTGGCCAGATCCGCTCCGTTATTCTGCATTTCCGCAAGTGTCTTAAGGATCTCATTGCGACCGGGCGTGGCCCCAAAATCGTGCCGGGACATGACGACGCGGACGCCGAACTCATGGGCTTCCTCAGCCAGCATGGCGGCTGTCGTCATGCCGTAGGCTTCCGCTTCCGCGGCGAGCCCTGTTCCAAGCTCAATATCAATCAGATCGATACATCCGCTTGAGATCGCGATGCGCAGAATGTCCAGATACTGTTCGGCATCCAGCGCAAGAAGGCCTCCCTCGCGCTCGGTGCGCAGGGTGAACAGGATCGGTCCCTCAAAGATATCTGTGAGGTCAGCCAGAAGGCCCAGCATTCTCTTTGTGTCCTGGATGCCTGCAAATGCATCCGCCCGGAACTCAATAAGATCCGCCTCGCCGTTGGCAAGCTGCGCGCTTGCGCAGATCGCCTCTTCATCCGATTCAATGATCGGTACCGCTATAACGGGCATACCCTCGCCAAACTTTACATTTCTTATCTCAAACATTTTTCATTTTCCTTTTCCTGTGATAATATCTTATCGAAAGTTCCGCCTATCATAAGGAGAAAAACCATGCAGAAATACTATCTCATCGGGAGCCCGATCTCCCACAGTCTCTCGCCGAAAATGCACAACCTTGCATTCGCGCTGACCGGCATCAGCGCTGAGTACGGGCTCTGTGAAGCCGATGAAGCCGCTCTTCCCGCCGTTGTCAGAAAACTCGTGGCCGAGGGAGCCAGGGGCTTTAACGTGACCATGCCGGACAAGACAGCCGTCTGCGATCTCTGCGATGAGCTGTCCGAGGCAGCCCGGATCGGCCGTTCCGTGAATACGGTAAAAATCGAAAACGGCAGACTCTACGGGGACACCACGGACGGCCGCGGTTTCCTTCGCGCCGTCGGCTCTGCCGGTTTTCCGGTCGCAGGGGAGACCATCACGCTGCTTGGCACAGGCGGGGCTGCATCGGCAATTCTGATCGACAGTGTTCTTGCCGGCGCGGACCGGATATTCGTCTTTTACAACCGCGAAAAGTCCGCCGAGCGTGTCCGTGCGATCGCCGGACAGCTCAAAGGCCGCTACCCTGCATCCGTCAGTTTCCACGCCCTTGCTGATATCGACGCTCTGAGAAACAATATCGCAATGAGTTCTCTTCTTGTAAACGCTACAAATGTCGGAATGCGTAAAGGTCCTGATGACGACGCCTGCATGAGCGCATCCCCGATCCCCGATGTGACCTGTTTCCGCCCGGGACTTAATGTGTTCGACGCGACCTATAATCCGCCCCAGCCAGCTCTGCTCCGCGCGGCTTCCGCCGCCGGCTGCCGTACGCTGGACGGTCTGCCCATGCTGCTCTATCAGGGTGCTGAATCATTCCGGATCTGGACGGGGCGGGAGTTCCCGGTCGAAGAGGTCAAAGCATCTTTATTCGGATAATCGAAAAAGCAAACCACTGAATACTGTCGGTCAATAGCTGCCGCCATATTCAGTGGTTTTTCTCTGAAGCAGTCTCTTTGGCTCTGCATTGCTCCCTTTTATTATTCCCCGGCCATCTGATTTCTGAATGATTCATCAGAGGCAATGATCTCGTTACAGATCTCCTCGACGGACTTTCCGTCGACCTCCACTGTTACGTTGGCGATCCGCCTGTAAGCCGGTTCACGCTCCTTCATCATCTTGCTGACACGTTCCTCCAGGTCGCCCGCCCTGAGCCAGGCGTGCTTTTCCTGTTTGGCCAGTTTGGCGACGACGGTCTCCTTTTTCACCTTGAGATAATAGACCCTGCCCAGATTCTTCAGGTACTCCGCGTTCTTCGGCATAAGTGCAAGACCGCTGCCAAGAACAATGATCGACCGCTGAGTGGAAGCCTGCAGGTCAATCAGGATCATCGTTTCCATCGCGCGATAATAGGCGTCGCCGAACCGGTCATAGACCTCGGTCGTCTTCATTTTCAATTTTGCCTCTATCATCTTATCAACATCAACGAGCGGCAGCTGCAGTCTCTTTGCAAGCGCCTTCGCAACTGCACTCTTGCCGGAGCCCATGAAACCTTCGAGAATAATGTTATCCATAATGCTGTCCTCATAATTACAATTT